>JAUNSP010000017.1 GCA_030539155.1 Clostridia bacterium | reverse complement strand
AATATGGGAGTATGAAATTTATTAGTAACTTATAAATAATAATTTAGATATAAGGTGGTGGAAATATGGATGAAAATCTTGAAAAAAACGAAATCATAATTAAAAAAAATATTGATGTTATTGTTAAGAAAATCAAAGATATTGTAAACTATAGTAGAGCAAAAACTATTAATGAAATAATGGAAGAGTGCATAAGTGAGGATGATAGAGTAAAAGAGAATGAATCAATAAAACTTTTATCAAGCAAGCAGGACTTATTAGAGACCATATTTGATAAATATTTAGTCGAAAAAAAACTTCGTTCTGGGTTCTCTAATGAGATTATAAATGAAAATTTTTCAACTATGCAAAAAGACATTATGAAAATACTTTCCGAAGTTAAGTCTGTACAGTTAAGGCAAAATGTAAAAAAAGACTTGGATAAAATTATAACTATTTTAGAAGAAAAATCCTTAATATACCCAATAGAGTTAGGTGAAAGAGATAGAGGGATTAATTCTTATATCTTATCGGAAATTTGCACTCATGGAGATTATGTGTTTTTTCCATTTGAGTACAAGGGAAGAGACGGCAAAAAATATACTGGAGAAAATGGTTGGAGAGTATTAAGCATTAATAAAGAACAAAAACAAGTTGTTTTGATATCTACTATGGCAATACCGAGTAAAAAGAGGGGCTATGAAGAAAAAAGTGGACTTAAAATAGTAGAAAGTTGTATTTCACAAGGGCTGGATGAATCCTCATTGGTTGAAAATTTTTTTGAAGGTCCAAGCCTTGATGAAATAGGAGATGCTCTTGGATTACATCTAGGAAGTGAGGATACTATTGCGAAAATGTGGAGAAAGGGAAAATTTGATAGAGATATGCAACATTTAGAATTAATAGAAATCAATCAACCATACTGGACAAGGCAAGATTTTAGAGTTTCAGGGTATATGTATAGTGTTAGCGCAGATAATTCCCTTAAAATAACTGATAAATATAAAGGGAAGAATTGCTTTAGACCTGTTATAATACTTAAAAAAGATATTAGAACATCAATAGAAAAAAATGGTTGTTGGCGTTTAATAGAACCTAATTAAATTTGTTTTTTGGCAATATGCTAAGGAGGAATTTTATGAAAAAATCAATGTTAATTAAAGATTATGAAAAAGAGGAAAAAAGTAAACAAAAGCGACATAATGGAAAAAGCGTTCTTAAGAAAAAAGGGGAGATAGAGATAGGGATGTGTCTTTTTATAGTAGCAGTTTTTTTATTTGTAGTAATGATGATTGTAGCGGTTATTATTGACATAAAACGACCTGATGCTCAAAAACTTACGAAGGAAATATATCTTCCAATTAACAATATAGATGAAGAGGCAAGTTTCCAGAGCATTTTCTTCAAGAGAGAATGGGGAGAAGATTTTGATAGTGACAATGTTCCTAAAGGAAATCTTAAAATAACAATTGAAAATAAGACTGGTGAGGATTTTTCTCCAAAGATTAAACTTGTAGAAAAAAATGGCAAAAAAGTATCAATAGTATATGAATTTGACGGGAAGTATTATTCTGCCATCGAGACTAGGGATACGGTTGTTAAAAAAGACGACAAGGAAGATCTGATTATTTATGGGGGAATTCAAGAATTACAAAAGGCAGTACAAGATAAAATTGATTTTCTAAAAAGGGATGGAGTGAGCAAACTAGAAATAGGATGGTTTATGCCAAACGAGAGTGAAAAAGGAGTAGGCTATAAAAAATTTGATAATTATTATAAAGATGAGACGTATCCAGTTATATTTGAGGTAAAGGTTTCTGATGAAAAACAACAAAATGATTGGGGAAATATTTTATAAGGCAAGAATAATTTAAGGAAATTTCGAAAGTATCAAAAAAAACCCCTAGACGGCTATCTAGGGGTTTTTGTTTAGTCATTAAATTTATCTAATATAAGAAGTATAATGATTAAAGCTAACAATTTAAAGAAAACCTTCAAATTTAGTAGATAATTTTTTCTAAAACCATTAACCTGTAACCAAAATATTATAATATTTTTCAAAAACACTTGACTTATGTTGAAAAAGTTTATATAATAGATAGTGTAAATGGCCCGTTGGTCAAGCGGTTAAGACGCCACCCTCTCAAGGTGGAATCATGGGTTCGATTCCCGTACGGGTCACCAATAAATAACAAAAAAACAAAACTGAAATTTTTAGTTTTGTTTTTTTGTTACAGATTAAGGGTTTTAGAAAAAATGACTCTAAAACAAAGTAGAAAGTAGCCACACGTTGGTGTTTATATATTTTTTTATTAATCGACGAGTTCTTGAAGTTGAAAAGTAGTAGAAAGCCTTAAATAGTTTTGAGCAACCGAACGTTTGTAGAAACTATTTTAGGCTTTCTAAAACTTTGAAACGAAGGGGAGGAGGTTAAGAAAAAAATATATAAACACCAAGCAAGATGTGGCGGATTAATACATATATATGAATAATTTTCCATATTTTAGGCATTAAAACCCTTAACCTGTAACGTTTTTTCTATGAATTTTTTCAAAATAGTTTACAAATTATAAATAATGTGATATAAATAATAGTATGTTGTAAAACAAATAGAAAAAATTTTTAGGGGGTAGAGCCGTATGAGCAATAAATATGTATACCTTTTTAGTGAAGGTAATGCTACAATGCGTGAATTACTTGGAGGAAAAGGAGCTAACTTAGCGGAAATGACTAACTTAGGATTACCAATTCCACAAGGATTTACAGTTTCAACGGAGGCATGTACAAAATATTATGATGATGGGGAAAAAATATCAGAAGAGATATATGGTCAAATATTTGATGCCTTAACAAAATTAGAGGGAATAACAGGTAAGAAATTCGGGGATGTTGAGAATCCACTATTAGTATCTGTAAGGTCAGGAGCAAGAGCTTCAATGCCAGGAATGATGGATACAATTTTAAATTTAGGATTAAATGAAGAAGTTGTTAAATCAATAGCTGCAAAAAATGAAAGATTTGCTTATGATAGTTATAGAAGGTTTATTCAAATGTTTAGTGATGTTGTTATGGAAATACCAAAACCATTATTTGAGAAAGAAATTGAAGAAATGAAAAATGCAAGAGGTGTTAAATTAGATACTGAATTAACAGCTGAAGATTTAAAAGAATTAGTTGTTAAATTTAAAGCTCTATATTTAAGAGAACATGGAAGTGAATTCCCAACAGAGCCAGTAGAACAATTAAAAGAAGCTATTAAAGCAGTATTTAGATCTTGGAATAATGCAAGAGCTATTACATATAGAAGATTAAATGACATCCCAGGAAGTTGGGGAACAGCTGTTAACGTTCAAGAGATGGTATTTGGAAATATGGGAGATGATTGTGGAACAGGTGTTGCGTTTACAAGAAACCCAGCTACAGGAGAAAATAAATTATTTGGAGAATACTTAATGAATGCACAAGGGGAAGATGTTGTTGCAGGAATTAGAACACCAGCTCCAATTGAACAATTAAAAGATGTAAACGAACAAGCATATAATGATTTTGTAATGTATGCAAATAAGTTAGAAAAACATTATAGAGATATGCAAGATATGGAATTTACAATTGAGAATGGAAAATTATTCTTCCTTCAAACTAGAAATGGTAAAAGAACAGCTAATGCTGCTTTAAAAATTGCTGTTGATTTAGTAGAAGAGGGAATGATTACAGAAAAAGAAGCAGTTTTAAGAGTAGAACCAAATCAATTAGATCAATTATTACATCCTAATTTTGATCAAGCTAAATTAAAAGCAGCTACAATCGTTGCCAAAGGTTTAGCAGCATCTCCAGGAGCAGCTACAGGTAAAGTAGTATTTACAGCTGAAAAAGCAGTTGAATTAAAAGAGGCGGGAGAAAAAGATTTAATATTAGTTAGACTTGAAACATCTCCAGAAGATATTGAAGGAATGGTAGCTTGTAATGGTATTCTAACTGTTAGAGGTGGAATGACATCACATGCAGCAGTTGTTGCCCGTGGAATGGGAACATGTTGTGTTGCAGGTTGTGGAGAAATAACAGTAAATGAAGAGGAAAAATTCTTTGTTTTACCTGATGGAAGAAAAGTTGCAGAAGGTGAATGGATTTCACTAGATGGTTCTACAGGAAATGTTTATGGAGAAAGAATAGACACAGTAGAGGCAGCAGTTACAGGAGATTTTGCAAAATTAATGGGATGGGCTGACGAGTATAGAACATTACAAGTTAGAACAAATGCTGATACTCCAAACGATGCAAAACAAGCATACAAATTTGGTGCACAAGGTATTGGATTATGTAGAACAGAGCATATGTTCTTTGCAGCGGATAGAATCGCAGCTATTAGAGAGATGATTGTTTCTAAAACAGCTGAACAAAGAGCAAAAGCTTTAGAAAAAATTCTTCCTATGCAAAGAGAAGATTTTGAAGGATTATATAGAGAAATGAAAGGTTACCCTGTAACAATCAGATTTTTAGATCCACCACTACATGAATTCGTTCCTCATGAAGATGAAGATATTAGAGTACTAGCACAAGAAATGGGATTAACATTTGAAGAATTAAAAAATGTTGTTGAAAGTTTACATGAATTCAATCCAATGATGGGACATCGTGGATGTAGATTAGCAGTAACATATCCAGAAATAGCAGCAATGCAAACAAGAGCTGTAATTGAGGCAGCTATAAATGTAAATAAAGAAGGAATGAACGTTGTTCCTGAAATAATGATTCCATTAGTTGGAGAAGTTAAGGAATTAAAATACGTTAAAGATATAGTAACAAAAACAGCAGATGAAGTTATAGCAAATGCTGGAGTAAAATTAGATTACCATGTTGGAACAATGATTGAAATTCCAAGAGCTGCATTAACAGCTGATGAAATAGCTAAAGAGGCAGAATTCTTCTCATTTGGAACAAATGACTTAACTCAAATGACATTTGGATTTAGCCGTGATGATGCAGGTAAATTCTTGGGAGATTACTACTCTAAGAAAATCTATGAATCAGATCCATTTGCTAAATTAGACCAAGTAGGTGTTGGTAAATTAGTAAAAATGGCAGCAGATTTAGGAAGACAAACAAGACCAAATATTAAATTAGGAATTTGTGGAGAACATGGAGGAAATCCAGCTTCAGTTGAATTCTGTCATAATATAGGATTAACTTATGTATCTTGTTCACCATTTAGAGTGCCGATCGCAAGATTAGCAGCAGCGCAAGCAGCTATAAAAAATCCTAGATAAATAACAAATAATAAGAAAGTGGGCGTGCCCACTTTTTTTATATGATATGAAAGTTATCCTTTCGTATTATATAAAAAAGACTTCGCCTTAAACTAATGCACATAAAAATTTTTTAAAATTTATTTAATAAATTCTTACTTTTGAATAAAAATACTGCTTCTTGTAAAAAATATATTTCAAGGAGTGGAAAAAATTGAAAGATTATAAAATATTAAGTACAAAGGGCATTGTTTTAGATACTTTTACATTAGAAAAATATTTAAAAAAATTAGCATCTGATCATATACTACAAAATAAATCAGATTTAAAAACATATCCAATACCCAGGGTCAAAGAAAATTATGAAGCTATTTTTGAAACATATAAATTATTAAATGAACATGTAAAACTTGGAATACCAATACATCCAGCAGGTGAATGGATATTAGATAATTACTATGTTGTAGAAGAAACTGTAAAGGGGATTATACAAAACTTAAATAAAAATAAATATAAAAAGTTTCTAGGAATATCCAATGGTGAAAATAAAGGTTTTGCACGAATTTACGTTTTAGCAAATGAAATAGTGGCATATACAGATGGTCAAATTGATGGGAAATTGCTAAAAGGATTACTTAGTGCATATCAAGAAAAAAAGAATTTAACAATGGAGGAAATATGGAATATAGGTGTATTTATTCAAATTGCTTTAATAGAAAAAATAAGGGATGTTTGTGAAAAAATCTATGTAGCACAAATGCAAAAATATAAAGTTGAAAATATAGTAGAGAGATTGGTAGAAAATAAAGATAGGACAGAATCAAAATATCAACGAATTTCTGAATATAGGAGAGATATTAGAGAATATGTAAATATAAAATATCCTTTTATGGAGTATATGTCATATAAATTAAGAGCTTTACGGAAAAAAGTCGTATAGTTTTTTAAATATACTTGAAGAGCAGGCAGAAAAGATGGGAACTGACATATCAGAAATAATAAAAATGGAACATTTTGATATAGCAGTGAGAAAGGTATCTATAGGAAATAGTATTACAAGTATTAAAGAATTAAAAAGAATTAATTTTCAAGAAATTTTTGAGGATATAAATGGTGTAGAAGAAATACTAAAAAAAGATCCAATAGGTATGTATGATAGAATGGATTATAAAACAAAAGAATACTATAGGGGGATAATTAAAAATATTTCCAAAAAGAGAAAAGTATCCGAAATATATATTGCAAAAAATATTTTGGATTTAGCAGATAAAAGTTATAAAGAGTTACAGGAGTTAAAAAATATATCTGGAGAAAAGGAACTTAAAATAAATAAAATATTAGAAAAAAAGTCCCATGTGGGATATTATTTATTAGATCAAGTGGACGAAAGAAAAACATCATTAGAGAGGAAGACTCTAATGTATATTTCTTTTGCTTGGGGGCTATCTATATTACTATCAATAATAATTAGTGCATTTGCGAAGTTCTCATCATCATATAGTACTATAATTAAAGTTATTCTTGCTATTATTTTGGTTGTGCCTATACAAGAATTAGTTAATAAGTTGTTTCAATATATATTAGGAAAAATTGTTAAGCCAAAATTAATTCCTAAGCTTGACTTTGCAAGTGGAATAGATAGAGAAAATACTACATTTGTAGTTATACCAACTATAGTAAAGAGTAAAGAAAAGGTTAATGAACTATTTAAGAAGTTAGAAGTGTACTATATAGCAAATAAAACTGATAATTTGTATTTAACATTACTTGGAGACTGCTCGAGTGGAGAGAAGGAGTTAGAAGATTGTGATGAAGAGGTAATAAAAGAAGGAATTAAATGTTGTGAAGAGTTAAATGAAAAATACAAAGATGAAGTTTTTGCAAAATTTAATTTTATATATAGAAAAAGGGTATGGAATGAAGCAGAAGGATGTTTTTTAGGATGGGAAAGAAAGAGAGGGATGCTCAATCAATTTAATGAATATATTTTAGGAAATATTTCTAATCCTTTTAGAGTAAATACAATAGAACAAATAAAGAAAAAACTACCTAAAGTAAAATATATAATAACTCTAGATTCAGATACAGACCTTGTTTTGCAATCAGGTTTAGAGTTAATTGGAGCTATGGCACATCCTTTAAATAAACCTATATTAAACAAGGGAGAAACTATTGTAGTGGATGGGTATGGAATTATGCAACCAAGAGTTGGGATTGATATGGAAATAAGTATGAAAAATCTATTTACAAAAATTTATGCGGGTGCAGGGGGTGTTGATTCGTATACAAACGCTATATCGGATTTTTATCAAGATAATTTAGGAGAAGGTATATTTACGGGAAAAGGCATTTATGATTTAAAAGTTTTTTCAAAAGTATTAGGGAATGTAATTCCAGAGAATTTAGTGCTTAGTCATGATTTATTAGAGGGAAATTATTTAAGATGTGGATTGGTTTCGGATATAATATTAATGGATGGATACCCAACATCTTATAATAGTTTTAAAACGAGGCAACATAGGTGGATTAGAGGGGACTTTCAAATAATGAAGTGGCTTAAGGGTGGTAATCCTTTAAATCTTTTATCGAAATACAAGATATTTGATAATTTAGTAAGGGCGAGTCTTCCAATTTTTCTGTTGCTTAGTATTATATTTTTATTTATAATAGATGAGAAGTCAGTAAACTCTATTTTAACACTTATTTTGGTTATTACAGCATTTCCAACAGTTTTAAGTGTGATTAATAAAATTGTTTATAAAAAGGAAAATGAAAAGATACAAAGAACTTTTTCAAAAAAAATAGGAATGCTAAAAGCTAGTATCATAAGAGGAATTTTAGAGATAGGTTTACTTCCAGATAAAGCATATACTAGTTTAGATGCTATAGTGAGGACTTTGCATAGATTAAAGATAAAGAAACATTTACTTGAATGGACAACGGCGGAAGAAGCGGAAAAACTTGCAAAGAGTGATTTAAAATCCTACTACCATAATATGAAAACGAATATTTTCTTTGGAATCACAGTTTTTATGATATCAAAAAATTTATATTTTTGTTTAATTTCAGTTTTATGGTTAATTACACCATTCATTATGTGGTATTTGGCAAAACCTATTTTAGTTAAAAATAAAATAGAGGAGCTAACAAAGGATGAAATAGATTATATAAATGAAATAGGGAGAAAAACATGGACATATTTTAAAGATTATTTGACGAAAGAGAATAATTATCTTCCACCTGATAATTATCAAGAAGATAGAAACAAAAAAACGGTAGATAGAACATCGTCTACAAACATCGGTTTGGCTATGCTTGCTGTAATTTCAGGTTATGATTTAAAATATGAAAATTTGCAGGATACAATGGATTTATTAGATAAAATGATAACCGTTATAGAAGGGTTACCAAAGTGGAACGGACATTTATATAACTGGTATAATATAAATTCGTTAGAGCCCTTAAACCCAAAATATATTTCAACTGTTGATAGTGGAAACTTTATAGGTTATTTGTATATTGTTAGATCTTTTTTGAATAATAATAAGGGAGAGAGTGAAAAAATACAAAGTTTAATAAATATAGTAGATAGGATAATAGATAATACAGATTTTACAAAATTATATGATTATGAGAAAAGGTTGTTCTCAATAGGATACAATATAGAAGAAAATAAGTTAACAGATTCATATTACGATTTATTAGCTTCAGAAGCAAGGCAGGCAAGTCTGGTGGCAATAGCTAAAAAAGATGTTACTCCAAAACATTGGTATAATTTAAGTAGAACTTTAACTGTTTTGAATAGATATAGGGGATTAATTTCATGGTCTGGAACAGCTTTTGAATATTTGATGCCGAATATTAATATAAAAAAATATGAAGGGGGATTACTGGATGAATCATGTAAATTTATGATTATGAGTCAGAAAGAATATGCAAAAAAAATAGGTATTCCGTGGGGGTTTTCAGAATCGGCCTTTAATCTAAAAGATTTAAACAACAATTATCAGTATAAAGCATTTGGGATTCCATGGTTGGGGCTAAAAAGAGGTTTAGCAGATGAAATTGTAATTAGTTCATATGGTAGTTTTTTAGCTATAAATGATGATACAAAAGATGTAGTAATTAATTTAAAAAGACTTGAAGAACAAGGAATGGTAGGGAAATATGGATTTTATGAAGCTATAGATTATACCCCAAGCAGACTAAAAAAGGATGAGAAAAAGGCAGTAGTAAAATCATATATGGCACATCATCAAGGGTTAATACTATTATCTATTAATAACCTATTTAATGATAGCGTTTTACAAAAGAGATTTATGGAAAATGCAGAGATAGCATCTATAGATATTCTTCTTCAGGAAAACATTCCTGAGAGTTATATAATCACGAAGGAACAAAAAGAAAAACCGGAGAAAATAGTATATAAAGACTATGAGAATTATACCCAAAGAGTGTTTACTAAAATAGACAATGAAAGTAATAGTATAAACGTAATTTCAAATGGTGATTATTCTATATTAGTTGATGTAAAAGGTGGCGGATATAGTAAATATAAAGATATACAGATAAATAGGTATAAGGAAACTTCTGATATTGGGCAAGGGATATTATTTTATATAAAAAATATTAAATCTAAGAGAATATGGGCTAGTAATATTATGAATTATATGTCTAAGCCTGATAAATATAGGGTAACTTTTGCACCAGATAGGACGGAGTTTTATAGAATAGATGGAAATATACAAACTACTAAAGAAATCGGAATTAGTTCTACTGGAAATGTTGAACTCAGGAGAATTACTTTAAAAAACACAGGCAATCAAGAGGAAATTTTGGAGATAAGTAGTTTTTTAGAGCCTATTTTATCAAGACAAGAACAGGATAATTCACATCCTGCTTTTAACAACCTATTTTTAAGTTATGATTTTGTAGAGGAATTAAATACAATGATTATCAAGAGAAAGGCAAAATCAAAACATGACAAAGAGATATTTTTAGGGGTTAGCCTATATACAGAAAAAAATTGTATAGGGGAATTAGAATATGAAATTGATAAGGAAAGGTTTAATGGTAGGGATAACTTTAATCTCCCAAAAATAATTGAGACTTCTAGACCCTTTTCAAAGAATATTGGGTTAACACTAGACCCTATCATTAGTTTTAAAAAGACAATAAGTATTCCACCAAATGAAGAAGTAAGTTTCACTTTATTAATTTGTGTGTCAAATGATAGACAGGTTGTTTTAGATAATATAGAAGAATTTAGTAATGAAGAGAATATAAAAAGATCATTTAAACATGGAAGAGTTAGGGTTGAATCGGAAATACAATATTTAGGATTAAAAGGAACAGATATTGAGCTATATCAAAAAATGTTAGGATATATATTATTTAAAAATCTTTCAAAATCGATATTACAAATGGACACGGATGGAATAATCCATCCAAAAAATGAAATATGGAAGTATGGCATATCAGGAGACTTACCAATACTGTTAGTTAAGATTAAGGATGTAAATGACATATATGTAGTAAGAGAGGTATTAAAAGCTTATGAGTACTATAAGGCAAAAAACATTGAGTTAGATTTGGTGATAGTAAATGAGGAAAGATACAGATATGAGGGGTATGTAAAAGAGGCTATATATAATGCTATTTTAAATGCAAATTTATCATATTTATTAAATATGAGGGGTGGAATATTTGTTTTAGAGAATATAAAAGATTTAAATAATATTAAATTTAGGGCAAATCTGATACTTGATTGTGCGGATGGAAGAATAGAAAATCAACTAAAGGAGATTGAAGAGGAATTTAAATCATCTTCAAAGGATATTCCTGATGAATCAAAAAAAGTAGAAATAGCTCGAAATGCTAAAATTGAGAATACACAATTTGCAGATGGTTTAAAATACTTTAATAGTTATGGTGGATTCAGAGAAGATGGAAAAGAGTATAAAATTAGAGTAAATAAGGAGAATAGATTACCAACAGTGTGGAGCCATATAATTGCAAACGAGAGATTTGGAAGTTTAGTCACAGAAAGTGGAGGGGGATATACTTGGAGTAATAATAGTAGATTGAATAAATTAACAAGTTGGTCAAATAATCAGGTGCAAGATATTCCTTCAGAGGTCATTTACATGGAAGATGAGGAAACTGGAAAAAAATGGTCAGTATGTGTAAATCCAATGCCAGATGGAAATGATTATTATGTGACTTATGGATTTGGGTATGCAAAGTATCTTCATAAATCTGCTGAACTTGAAGAGAGATTAAAAGTTTTTGTTCCTAAAAATGAAAAATTAAAGATTAATTTATTAAATATAAAAAATTTAGAACCAAAAAAGAAAAAGATAAAAATAGTCTATTATATTAAGCCTGTTTTGGATGAAGATGAGATAAATTCAAATTCTTATTTAGATATAAAATTTGATAGAAGTGCTAATATTATCCATGCAAGAAATATGGTGAATGAAGATTTTAAATCGATATTATATGTTTCTAGTAGTGAAGGAATAAAATCGTATACGGGTGAGAGTAAATTCTTTTTTGGAAATGGAGGATTACACAATCCCGATGGCTTAAAAAAGATATCACTCAATAATGAAAATGGTTTGGGAAAATCGAAACAAATAATTGCAATAGAGTTAAAATTTGAAATTGAGGCGTATGGTGAAAAGGACATATCAATTATACTAGGAGCTGAGGAAGAGCTAATAAATTGTAAAGATATGGCCTATAAATATTTGAAAATCGAAAATTGTAGAGAAAGTTACTTTGAAACAAAGAAATATTGGAGTGGTTTAATAAATACGTTACAAGTTGAAACTCCTGTTGAATCAATGAATATAATGCTTAATGGTTGGCTCGTTTATCAAACAATAGTATGTAGGTTGTTTGCAAAATCTGCTTTTTACCAATCAGGGGGGGCTTGCCGGATTCCGTGATCAACTTCAAGATACTATAGGGATGAAATATATAGATATTAATTTAATGAGAAATCAAATTTTAAAAGCAGCTGCAAGGCAGTTTGAGGAAGGTGATGTCCAACATTGGTGGCATGAGGAAACAAATAGGGGTATTAGAACAAGATTTTCTGATGATTTATTATGGCTAGTATATTGTGTATATGAATATATAAACTTCACAGGAGATTATAGTATATTAGATGAGCAAGTTTCATATTTGAAGGGGGAAATATTACCTGTTGGAATAGATGAAAGGTATGATGTATATACCAAAACACATTATAAGGAAAGTTTATATAATCATTGCATAAAAATATTAGAAAAGTCGTTAGATTTTGGAAAAAATGGATTGCCTAAAATAGGATCTGGAGATTGGAATGATGGTTTTAGTGAAGTAGGGAATAAAGGAAGAGGAGAGAGTGTGTGGCTTGGTTTTTTCCTTTATGATGTTTTGAATAAGTTTATAGAAATAGAGAGAAATTATGTGGGAGATAATTCTGACACAATAAAAAAATATATAGAGATAATTAATGGCTTAAAAAAAGGTCTTAATTTGACAGCATGGGATGGAAGATGGTATAGAAGAGCGTACACTGATGATGGAAATATATTAGGAAGTATTAATAATGAGGAATGTAGAATTGATAGCATTTCACAGAGTTGGGCGACTATATCTGGAGCGGGTGATAATGATAAGAGGTTTATTTCTATGGAGAGTTTAGAAAATCATTTGGTTGATAATGAAAATGGAATAATAAAGTTATTAGACCCACCCTTCGAAAAAAGTAATTTAGAACCCGGATATATAAAAGCCTATATGCCAGGAGTAAGAGAAAATGGAGGGCAATACACACATGAGTATTGTTGTTAACACCAGTTTTAAAATATTGATACTCTAAAATTTATCAATAATCTTATGTAAATAATAAATATTTTTAAAGCTAAAAAATAAATGTATTGATTTCAATAAAAAAAGGGTATATTGGTTTTTATAATATTTAATGGAAATACAATAAATGATGAAAGATTAATAGAAAAAGGTGTAATGGAAAATTTAAAGGAAAAACAAAAAAATTCTGTTATGAGAGTATAAAAAAAAACACATTTATGTTATAATACTAATTGTAGGTAGGAAAATGGAACATATATTAAAATTACAACCTAAATATTTTGATTATATTAATGATGGTACAAAAAGAATAGAGTTGAGACTATATGATGAAAAAAGACAAAGAATTAATTTAGGAGATATTATTATTTTTCAAAAAGAACCTGAATTAGTAATAGCTATGAAAGTAAGAGTTATAGGCCTATTGAAATATAATACGTTTGAAGAGTTATTTGAAGATTTTGGTGTAGAGATTATGGCTGATAAATCAATGACAAAGAAAGAATTATTAGATGTATTAGAAAATTCTATACAAAAGAAAAACAAAAACAATATGGTGTTTTAGGAATACGTATTGAAAAAAGGTAAAATTAAATGTTAGGGCAAGGTACATAAAAAATGGAATAATAGTAAATAATAAATTTTATGAAAAAAAGGTGATATATGCTTGGCAAATCAGCAAAATTTGTAAAAAAAGATCAGATAAAATAATTGAAAAATATGGCAGGATGTTTTTTTGCGTTTAATAATATTAAAAAAAACAAAATATATGTCTTAAATTTTATAAAAATGTGAAATAAACTGCACAAAAAGCACATAAAAACGTGAAATAAAAAGTATGAAAAGTATATAAAAACGTGAAAATAGATTGATATTTTTGAAAAAATAGTATATAATGTATATAGGAGATGAGAATATGGAAAGAGAGTTTAAAAAAATTTTGATAAAATGGAAAGAGGAAAATATTAATACACCACTTATGGTAGTTGGTGCAAGGCAAATAGGTAAAACATACATTATAGATAAATTTTGTAGGGGGAATTTTAAAGATTATATCTATATAAATTTAATTTCTGATGAAAATATAGTTAAAATATTTAACGAACAAATTGATACAAAAGAAAAAATAATAAAAATGGAGCTTTTATTAAATAGGAAAATTACAGAAGATACAATTATATTTTTTGATGAAGTGCAAGAATCAGAAAAATTGATAACTGCATTAAAATATTTTTGTGAAAGTGATTTTCCGTATAAAATCATTTGTGCAGGAAGTCTGCTGGGAGTTAAATTAAGAAGATTTGAAAGTTCATTTCCAGTGGGTAAAGTAATTATTAAATACATGTACCCTATGAATTTTAAAGAATTTTTAATGGCAATGGAGTACCATATGGTTATACCAGAGATAGAAAATTGTTTTAAAGAAAACAAAAAGATGAGCGAACCACTTCATAAAAAGTTATTAGATTATTATAGATTATTTTTGTGTATAGGTGGTATGCCAGAGGCAATAAATGAATTTATAAAAAATAATAAAGAAATTTTAGAATTTAAGAATGAAACAATAACATCTATTATTGATGCATATATAGCAGACATGAAAAGATATACACTAAATTATTATGAAGCCATAAAAATAGAGAAAATTTATAATAATATTCCAAGTCAACTTGCTAAAGAAAATAAGAAGTTTCAATTCGCAAAAATAGAAGAAAATGCAAGAAGGAGGGATTATGCGTCAAGTATTGATTGGCTCGTATCAAGTAAATTGGTTATACCATGTTATTTTGTGAATAAATTTGAAACACCTTTGAAAGGTTTTATGAATGATGAAGTATTTAAATTATATTTAAGTGATTGTGGAATCCTTACAAAAATGCTAGAAATACAGTATAATAAAATTATGCTTAATGATGATTATAAGTATAAGGGTGTAATTACAGAAAATTATGTTGTAGGCGAATTAGCTTCAAAAAATATAAGCCTATATTACTGGGCAGAAAATCAGGTTGCAGAAATAGATTTGCTTCTTGATACAAAAGATGGGGTTATTCCAATTGAAATAAAATCAGATGATAATACTAAATCTAAAAGTTTAAATTATTATAAAGAAAAAAATAATCCTAAATTTTCATATAGAATTTCTTCTAAAAATTTTGGATTTGAAAATAATATAAAAGCAGTACCGTTATATGCAGTATTTTGTATAAACGTTTAATAATAACTTTATATTGGAAATATATAATAAGATTTAAAGAAGGAAAAATACAAATATTATATAATGAATTTAAAAAAGTAGTAGAAATAGAAAATGAAAGTAAAAAAACAAATTATGAATATGTTATAAATTTAGATTATCAAGAGGAAAAAGTAAATATAATAAAATATCAAGAGAAAGAAAAGAACACAGGATTTGTATATATGACAGATTTGCCAATAAGCAATAAAAATATAGAAATAACAATAGGTCTAGGAAGTAAAAGATGGAAAGTAGATTATCTCAATCACATTAAACTTAGAGATACGTAGGAAAGTGCAACTAAGTTTTGAGTAAATTATATAACAATTGGATAAAAAAATAAAGAGAAAAGTTCAAAAAAATAAAAAGTTGAACTTCTAATAAACTCAACTATGACCTGAGGATAACTGTACCGAAAAAACAGTTAAATTAGAAAATGGAAAAAAATTAGATATTTTTTTGGAAAGAGGAGAATTAATCTATGGAGCAACAGCAATACTATATAGTGGAGAAGTAAAAAATGGAATAAAAGCAATTCACCCTCTAAGCAATGAAAAAATTGAAAGATTTTATTAATATAAAGAATAATTTATTTGCAGTAAATATATTAGAGAATGGGGATAGTGCATGTATAAAGCCAGAAGGCAAAATGATTAATTCAAATAATTTAGATAAAGCAGATATTACTCAAGCAAGAGAATATATATAAAAATATTTAGGAGAATAATAAAATGGATAGTTTGAAAATTTTTGAAAAAAGATTAGTCAACAATTAAGGAAAAGTGTTAAAGTATTTCTATTTTGGGGATTTTTCAAAAGTTATTACTTAAGACATTATTATAAATTAATCATATAGAATTAAAATAAATACATAAATTCAAAAGAATAGTTGACATAAACTTAAAAAAATAGTATAATATTCTTGTATAAAAAAGTAATAAGAAACTATAGTTTATAGAGTTATAATTATAGAAAGGAAGAATACCTATGAAAGAGCAAAAAATCTTTTTAAAAGAAACTGATGGTAAATGGGGTTATATGAATGAATTTGGAATTCTACTGTGTCCATGTAAATACATAAAAGCTAGAAATTTTCGAGAAGATAGGGCAGCTGTAAAAGGAGAGAGTGGATGGGGATTTATTAATACCCAGTTTATCGAAATTTGTGAATTAAGATATGAAGAAGTTTATGATTTTAGTAATAAATTAGCAGTTGTAAAAAAAGAAGGCAAAATGTGCTATTTAGATTTAGAAGGACAGGAAGTAAAAGTTGTAAATTTTTTAGAACAAGAAATGGAATATGAAGGTTGTAAGAGTTGTGCTATAGGAGAGCATAGAATAACTAATTTACCAGCTGGTTATATTTATGACAATGGAATAATAAATCTTACAATTGATCCAGAAATTCCGATTAAGGGATTCTTAGTATTAGGTGTTTTTCAACATGTATCATCTTCTACAAAACTTAACGAATCAACAAGAGTAATGATTGAAAATATAACTAATAAGGCTAAAGAGGCATTAGAGTATTATGGAATAAAGCAGATTTTAGTATTTGAAGATGGATTCGCTGATCATTATAGAAGATGGATAATAGCTGTTGATGATTGGATGTTTAAATACGGAAGAGGTAAAAATTTGAAGGAAATAACAGTGTATGCAAAAAAAAATGCAAAAAAAGAAGATATAGATAAGGTAATGGAGTTTGCATATAAAATTAAAGAGTATTTTCATTAAAAGAAAGAGGGTGTCTAATATTTTAGATACCTTCTTTCTTTTAATAAATATAGACAAAAGTATAAGGAAGGGAGAAATGGTTGTACTTTTTATTTGAGTTTTGAAAAAATGTATATATAGTAAAAAAATTATTGTTATTAAAATAAGGAGTATCAATTGACAAATTTAACAAATTATGTTAAACTATATATAGATTTTTTTAAAAATTTTGAATAATAATTTATTTAGAGTGAAAGGAAGATTAATATGAAAAATAAAATTATATTTAGAAAAGAATACTTATTGCAATTAAAAAAAATTATAGCATTTGATAAAAAGACTGGTAAAACGATATGGATTAGTGATAAGGTTTATCCACAACATTTCTATCCTTTATCAATAAAAGATTATTGTAATGTTGTTAAGAAGGCTGTATTAAATGGCTTTCAAGATATACCAATATTATCAATTAGTGTGAAAGATTATCCTTATTGTGATTTTAACTGTAAAGATTGTCTTGCTTGTTTAAGTAGGGAATGGGCAGTTAATAATTCTAATATTAAATATCCAATTATTCCAATTGATATTTATAAAAATGTATTAACAGAAATTTCTAATTATTCAAAAAATTTAGGTTTTACTGGAGTAAGATATGAAATATGTGGAGAAGGAAATCCAGATTTATATTCAAAAAGAGAGGAAATAATAAGATTTGCAGTAGAGAAATGTGATATGAATGTAGTTTATGTTAGCACAGGAAGTCGAATAAGTGAAACACTTTTAGATATTTTAGTGAAATATGCGTCATGTATAAGAATATCATTTCCAGGAATTGGTGAAGATGCTTATGAGTTTTATTCTTCACAAAGAAATGAAAAAGTTTTTAGATATAATGATGCTTTAGTTTTATTAGAAAGGCTTACAGCGAGAAGAAAAAGATATAAAAAAGAAGATGAATTGATGATAGGAGTGAGAACTTGTATTAGACCTTTAAATGAGGGACATTATAAGGAATTTATTAAAACAATAGGGGCTTTGGGAGTAGATTCTTTTCAAGCAGTACGGGTTTTGACACCAGATTATAGTAAACATAAAACAGAAAATATTTCTCAAAAAGTAATTATAGAATTATTAGAATTAAAAGAAATTCATAAACAATTAGGGATATGTAGTTTTCAAATTCCTAATAATTTGGAAAAAATATATAATGACAGATCTTTAAGAGAAGAAAAAAAATTTTCTAAATGTTGGAGTTCTCATGTTTCACCAATTTTATATGGAACAAATCTAATTTCATGTGCATTATGGGATAAAATTATGGATAAGAATTATCATTATGGAATTTTAGAAGGAAATAAGAATGAAGTAAGTAAAGTTTTCAAGAGTACAAAATCAAAGAGTATTGATAAAAATTGTCCGTTAAATTGTAATGAATGTTGTGCATATAGTGATAATAGAACAATGGATGATTTATATAAGGTTTTGAGGGCTTATGATGATGTAAAAAATATTGATTTTTATTTTGAGTATTAAAAAAGAAATGATATTCCTTATTGTTCTAAAGTTAGAATAATAAGGAATATTTGATAGGGGAGTAAAAATGATACAAATAGGAAATGTATATAATAATTATAAAGATTATTTAATTAATATAAAGGAATATATAGTTAAAGATTCGAAGGAAGTATGTATATTATGTCATGGTTTCTGTAGCTGGAAGGATAGTGATTCAATTGTTACAGTAGCAAAGAGACTAAATAAAGATGGGATTACGGCAATAGCATTAGATTTTCCATGTCATGGGGATAGTAATCTAAGTCCAGAATATTTAAGGGTTGAAAACTGTATTAGTGATATAAAAGTTTTAGAAGAGTATATAAAAGAGAAATACAAAGTAGATAAGATTTCTATTTTTGGAGTGAGTTTTGGTGCCTATATTATTTTAAATAAAGTTATAAGAGAAAAAAAAGGTTATTATAAAAATATAATTTTAAGGTCACCTGCAATAGACATGAAAAATATTCTAATTAATTGTTTGATAAAGGAAAGCATTAATGATTTTAAAAAAAATAGAATAGTAAAAGCAGGTCATGGAGGAAAGAAGGAAGTTATATATGATTTTTATGAAGATTTGATTAAAAATGATATACTTAAATTGTATAATAAAAATGAAAGAATAGTTTTAATTCAAGGAAATATAGATGATACAGCACCGATAGAAGATACTTATAAATTTATTAAATTAGACAAAAATCTAGAATTAATTGAAATGAAAAACGTTAATCATAGAATGACTGGGATAGAGTTAGACATGGTTGCAAATATAGTAAATAATATAATAAAAAGGAAATAGAGATATTATGAATATAGAAAAATATATTAGAGAAAATTTAAAAATAAATTTGATACAAGAGTATAAAGGGGATGATTATGAGTTGGCATTAACAAGATATATAATGATTCTTTGCTCAAAAATATTTTATAGAAATTATGTGTTTTTTTTAGATAAAGAAAATTTAAAAAAAAGAAAGGAAATATATAATAGAAAAATTTCAATAGATGAAATTGAAGATTTTTCTATTATTTGCAAATCTTATTGCAAAATTATTAGCGATCTTTTAGAAAAATTTGAAATAGAATCTAAATGTGTATCAGATGGAAATGACAAATTTAAGCATATTTATTTGCAATTAAAAACAAAAAAAGAAAATTATTATATAATAGATCCTTTAATGGATTTATCTGAAATGAAAGCTTACATGAAGACAAATAAATTTGCTTCGAAGGAATTTACGGAAAAAACCTTTAATTATGAATTAAATGAAAAAATAAAATGGATTGATGAAGAAAAATTGAGAGAAATAGATGAAAAAATTGGATATAATTATAAGGGGATTTATTTAGATGATATTGTAGAAATGCTAAGAGAAGAGTTTGAAGAAATAAAGGAAAAAGATGCATTAGAAAAAAAGTTAGATTTTATTAATGGTAGCTTTAATAGAAAAGAAGGCTTTAAAGGCTTTGTTGAATATTATATTTTTATGCAAAATATATTAAAACGATTATTAAAGACAGAAGAATTTAGCAAATTAAAGATTAGTACTTTTTTTGTAGATAATCAAGATATAAAAGATAAAAGAATAAAAAGTATTTTTAAAAATGAAAAAAATATGGAAAGAAAAAGAGGAATAGTCTATGTTTGGGATGAAAAAGTATATTTAAATTCATTAGAAGGTGAATTTTTAAAGATTGAAAAAAAAGATTGGGAAAATATAAAAAAAGATAATAATATTTTTTGTAAAAAGTATTATGAGGTTAAGAGTTTAAATTATTTAAAAGAGAATAATGCAGATAGAAATATAATACATAATAATGAGTTTTTAAGAATTTTTAATAATATAGAAAAAAAAATGTTAGAAAATGGAGTGCCTAAAGAAAAAATAAAAGATTATATTTATTTAAATTCAAAAGTTATACAAGTTAAGCAAAAAAATATAGGAAATATAAAATTTTACATAGAGGAAGAAAATTTAATTATACAGGATGAATTAAAAAAAGAAAAAAATTCAGTTATATACCAAGATGAAGGAAGAAATATAATTTATAAAAAAATTGAATATAAAGAGAGGGATTATCAAGAAGAGTTAGAAAGGTAGTAAAATGCAAAGAATTAATTTAAATGAGTTTGATACATTAGGAATTTTTAATTTAAAAAATGTAGATGGAATTGAAAGGTTTGTAACCAAATATAATAAAGGATATTTATCAAGAAATAAAGAATATTATAAAGAAAGAAGTTACAAAAAAGCTAATGAATTAAGAAATTATTTAAAAACAATTATGAATAATGAATGCTCGAAAAAAAATTTTGTTATTGTGGAGAATATGTTAAATTTATCAGCAAGAGCTTATTTTAGAGATCTTGAAAAGAGTGTGATAAATAATAATTGGAAATACGAGAAATCAAAAAAATGTTTAGAAGAGGATGTACATAATATTATTAATCTATTTAACAATAAAGAATTGAGTAAAGCTACAGAAGAGTTGCCAATAAGCGAAGATGTTATAACAAGTAGAATTATAGAGATGGATAATAAAGCTTTGCTATATATCTTTACTAAAAATTTGATTTTTAATAAAGATAAGCATATTGTAACGCCTGGATTAGGAAGTATTTTTATAGGACCTTTTATGAAAGAATTATATGGATATGAATATACAAATATTGTTTTTAGTTTGTATGCGAAGAATAGTTTGAATAATAATAGTTTAATAAAAATGTTTTCTAATAATAAATGGTTAACAACTACAAACAGTATACTATTAATAGATGATAATATTGCTACAGGAAGAACAATTAATAAGTTAAAGGAGTTTTTTAAAGAAAACAAAAAAGAAATAAAATATGGTGCAGTTAAATATAATTGGATTAATTACTATAATGTATCTAAAGGTATAGAAAAAAAGTTGGATACATTTAATATAAGTGATGTGGATTTTTTGACACCTTTTGAAGATCCTGGATATTGGATGGCGAGAAATGCGATAAATGGACTTGTTAAAAATAATTCTGGAGAACAATATGTTAATGAGTTACAAAAAGAAGGATATAGAGATGAAAATGTAAGTGATTTTATGAAAACTTTATTAAAGACTGAAGAATATTTAAATTTATTAAATATTGATTTTTATGGTAATCAAAAAGAAATAACTGAAATAAAAAAGAGTTCAATTTATTTTAGTAAAAAATTAAAAATTGAAATAGAAAAAATTTGTAATGAAAGGGGTAGAGAAGAAAGGTAACAATATGAAAAGAAAAGTAAAAAAAGAATTAAAAGAATATAAGAGATTTAAGAGAGAATATAAATTTAATCAAAAAATATTAGAAAAAATCGGTGATGATATATTTTGTGAGGGTGAATTAGTGGAAAATGGGAAGGAAAGAATTTCAGAAAATGAAAAGTGGATAAATGTAGGATATAATCTAAGAGGAGATTTTTCTCAAACATTATCAAATCTATTTCCATATGAGTTTATTTTTAGAGGAAAAAAATTAAAATGTATAGAGAATTTTTTTCAAGGTTTAAACTTTAAGAATAAAAAGGAGCAAAATTTACTTTTTAAGTATTTTGGAACACAAAATATAAGAGTAAAATGTGCAACTACATATAATTGGAAAGATAGTGGAATAGTGTATTGGCAGGGAAAAGGAATTAATAGATTTTCTAAAGAATATGATGATATAGTTGATGAGTTGTATATATGTGCAATACAAAATCCACTTTATAGAAGTATTTTAAAAAAATGTGATAAAGATATTATTCATTCTATGGGAAAAGATAATAAAAGAGATTCAACATATACAAGATTGGAATTAGAAACACAACTAAATTGCTTAAAGGATTTTTTAAAACAATGATAGGAAAAAGTGGGGTTAAAAAAATATAAAGTATTTAATAAAAAAGGTCTTTATTTGGGAGGCCTTTTTGATTTTAACAAAATTAAGTTAAGATATAAAAATTTTTATATAGAATACTATTTTAGAATTGATAAAATAGTATGTTTAAATATATTTAAGATTGGTTTCTATATTAGAAGAAGATGATATAGAAAGGTTCTTATTAGTATTTAAATACTAATATATATAATTTAAAATTAGATAAAATAATAATATGTTTATGGAATAGGTTATTATTAATTAATAGAAAATAAAAATTACATAGAACACCGATTATAAACAAAAGCACATTAAAGTTTAATACGGTATTTTGTATAAATGTTTAATATAAATTTAAAAACAGTTAAATTTGTATAATATTGGAAAAACGGAATTGTAAAAATCAGGAAGGAAAAATAAAATTTTTTTGTCATAGCAAGCACTGAATTTGTACTCCCGAGAAAAATTCTTTTATGG
>JAUNSP010000016.1 GCA_030539155.1 Clostridia bacterium | reverse complement strand
AAAGATAGTAGACAAATTATATATACTTTTTGCCTACTAATATTTTACACTAACAAGTTTCGGAAAAATAATTTAAGAAATTTCAAACCTCTAAATTATGTAAATTAAACATTTATACATTGATTTATTCTAGAAGTGATATATTATTATACTGCTTACATATAAAATATAAAAAAGAAAGTTGCAAAGGGCAAGAAAATAATGTATAATAATTTCAATGGAAGTAGTAATAATAAAGAAAATCATGGAGAAATTTATTAGAAATGTAAATGAAACAAAGAGTAGGATATAATAAGTGGAGTAGGGGAGAATAAAGTGGATTTAATAAAGGAAGATATAGATAAATTAAAGAAAATAGGAGATATGGAAATAAATGAATATTTAGAAAAGATTATAGATTATAAATTGGGAGAAAAAATAGAACTTGATTTCTACGAATTATTGGAGGATAAATCAGTAGAATATTTAGATAAGAATTATGATAGAACAGATAAAAGTGATATAATAGAAAAAGTGCTTGATTACATCTACGATAACCAAACAAAACCCAAATTATAAATATATCTTTTAATGTTTTTATTTTTTTGATATTAACTTTCTGAATTCTTTTTTCTTTTATTAAATTTGTAATAAATGTTTTTGCATTATTTCTTCCATACATACTTGTAATCTTATTTATATCAAGTCTTGCCATTTTTTTATTTAGTGCCATACTAACCATTATTGGTCTATTTTGAAAATCTTTTTGTTCAATAAATATTGTAATTGAATCTTCTCTATTTTGAGATTCACTAACTAGCATATAATTCTTTATTTTTTGTGGTAAACTAAATTCTTCTTTAGAAATTTCATGTTTATTTATTATTTTCTCTAATACATTTCTACTTATAGTAATTGGATAATTATTTTCCGTTAAATCAAATGAATTTTCAGAAACTATGAGTGATACTGTGTTTGGAATACTTATATCATTAAGTTGTTCTTTAAAAGTTTTTATAGTTCCATTTTTTTATACATAGTTTTATGTATAGGAAGTTTTCTTTGTTGTATTAAATCTTTCTCATTATTTATTGTATTTTTTTCATTTTTCTTCATATACTGATTATTAATAGTAGTATGTTTGACATTTTCTTTTTGTTGTGATATACTGTTATTAGGATAAGGAATTCTATTCAATAATTTCTCCGCTTCCAACGGAGTTCTAATTGAATCGAAATTCCTTATTTTGTTTATTAAATTCACTCTATGTACATAAAATCTATCTCCTTGATTAGTTTTTTTAATATCTACTTTTACTCCATATAATTTGTCATTAATTTTAATAGTATTATACAAATAATACCATTCATTTATATACATTCTATCTTTGCTTTCACTTCTAATTATACCATCCTGTGAAGTTTTAATTATATTATCTAAAAAAGGTACTACTGAAAACTTTTCATCTGATGTTCCTTTATGAAAACTTTCATTTAAACCAGATTTTGTAATAAACAAATCTAATTCAACCGTTTTCATTTTATTGTCTTTAGAATTTAATTTTTTTATAATTTTAAAACTTTTATTTTCAATTTTATCATATAATAATTTTGTCTTTTCTTTTTGTTCGACTCCCTTTAGTGTTTCTACATATTTAGTATCAGTTTCAATTCCAGAAATATTTATATTATCCTTATATCTTTCTATCATAAATTCTACATAATTATTATCCTTAATTTCTTTTCCATCTGGATTGTACTTTACAATATTTCTTATCTCTTCATCACTTTTTGCAACTTTTTCATTTTTCTGCATATCATAATTAGTAGTAATAGTAGTATCACTTTTGACATTTTTTATTTTTTGTGGTATACTATTATTAATAGATGTGGATTTTCCGTACATTGGTTTTCGTCTTGGACGTATGATGAAGAACTTTATTGTTATGATTCAACCCAATCGGTTTTTTCCACATCGTTTTTATTTTTAATATATTACTATTTTGAGGTACTACTTCAACAACATATAGTGTATTATCATCATATGTTTTTAAAAATCTAACAGTTTGATGTTCACCATTTTTATCTATATTGACACTACCTTTTATAATCTTATCAAAATTATAAATAACGTCGGGAATTTTCTTTACATCATCTATTGTAACAGGTAATTGTCCTTTTTTTGTTCTTTTTTATATCACTATGTTTCAAAATATGTTTAATATCAGAGGCTGTTATTTGTTTTCTTCTTCCAAATGTATTTATTCCTGTTATTTTCTGTATTTTTTCAGCCACTTTTTTACTAACTTTTGCTAAACTAATACTTCCTTTTGAAATTTTATCATTTAAAGCAGACTCTATAAGAATATTAAATTTATTTTGATTTGACATACTTTTTTGTGAAATTGAGACACTAGCATATTATCCTTCTATTGGATTTATCCAAGCTATGTCATTTAAATCAACTGTTTTTTCGTATATTTTATTATTTCCAGCATAACTCTTAGTTTCAAGTTTTAAAGGTGTGATAAAAACTCCTTGTTTTATTGGATATGAATTATATACAGTTATTTTCCCTGTTTTAATCGCATCTTGTGCCATTTCTGTTGTATATGTTTCGTCAAAATTTTTTCCTTTTTTATAATATTTTGTAAAATCTGTATCATTTAAAGTTTCTTCAAAAGTTTTTATATCTTTTATTTCTCTTATTCCTGTATAAATATTATCAGTCATTGGATTGTTTTCTAAAAGTTTTAATCTAAATATAGTAGAATGTAAATCAAAATATGATTTATGATGCTGCTATGAAAGCAAATAATGATTCAAATAATAGCAATAGTAACGAAACAATTAATTTTATAAATGAGTTAAAAATAAATGGTAAAACTTTAGCAAGAGAAATAATAAACAATTTAAATGATGAAGCAAGAAGAATGAGATATAAACCTATACTGCAAAAATAACTTGCATTTTTTTGAAATATATAGTAATATATTGTTCAGAGAGGAGTAGATTATGTATAAAAAAATAGAAAATAAGAATAATAAAGTTTTGAAAATAACAAGATATTTAACAGGAACAATAATTGTAATATTAGGACTATTTTTATTTATGACATCTTTTTTAAAAATTTCCGAACCACTAATTACGCTACAGCAATTTGAAAAAATAGCAGTAGGCGAAGAATATAGCCAAATAGAAGAAGAAATAGGAACAGGGGAAACATTGCAAGAAGTTAATGTGGACAATTATACTATCAAGAGAGTTGTATGGTATAAAAATGGAATAGCTGGACCATGCATAATATTAACTTTTAAAGATAATATAGTTATTTCAAAAGAAAATATAGGATTATAACAAAAACACCTAAATTTAGGTGTTTTTTATTATGCAAAAAAGGAGGAACTATGAGTAGAATAGCAAATTTAATAAAAGTAAATAATACATATATTCCTAATCCGACCGAATACAATCCGTATCCAAACTTAAGGGAGAAAAACTCTGAAATATCACATTAGAGATGGCAGCTAACATAGAAAGATTAACTGGTATAGAATCTAGTTTTATTATTAATGTCGAAAATTCTAGAAAAATAAAGGAAAGAATAATTGATAAATTTAAAACTATAGAAAATGTAAAAAAAGAAATTAAAAGTAAATATTGTTTAAATGAATTAAAAAAACAAGGATGGATTGAATTTAAAGATGAATCAAATATTATGCAAATGTGTATAGATATACTGGATTTTTTAAAGGTAAGGGATTTTGATGCAGCAGAAAAACTTGAAGAGCAAGTATTATTTAAAAAGTCTGGAACTGATTTGAAAAAAATATCTCTATGGATTGCTAGGTGCGATGAAATTTCTAAAAAGCAAAAAATAAACGAATATAATAGTTATAATTTGTTGTTATTAATAAAGGATTTAAAAAAATATGCATATACAAAAAAAGGAATAATTATTGAAGAGATTACAAAATTATTTAATTTATATGGAATTTATTTTGTTTGTGAAAAAGCTTTAAGTGGTTCTAAAGTAAGGGGATGCTTTAAAGTGAAAAATAGGAATCCAGCGGTTTATATAACGGATAACTATGCTGGGAAAGATTCCTTCTTTTTTGAATTATTTCACGAATTGGGACATTGTAAATCTGATTATAACGATGCAAAAAATAAGGTTATTATTGATGGAAATAAAGAAAAAGAAGAGAGGGCAGATAATTTTTCTCTTAGTTGTATGATAGGTGAAAAAGAATGGAAAGAGATTATAGAAAAATATAAGGATGAAAAAATTTTATATCAAATATCAAATAGATATGAAATACCGATGAGTTTTATTGTAGGAAGATTAGCAAAGAATAAGTATATAAAATATAGTGATCAATTCTATATAAAAAATTATAAAAATTAAAATTAGAAAATATATGGGATGTAGGGTGGAAATCTTTAATAATTTAATAAATTTATGCAATTAGATTGTTATTGAAAGAGGAATATGCAGAAAAATCATACAACTAAATTAACTACACAAAAAAAGGTGATACAATTAGTACCACCTTTTATAGTTTGTTGTTATTGGAGTCATTTTCACATATAACGATTAATTTAATTTGGAACTATACTTGTCTTGTAACTGCTTGACTAAATCTTACGATTGTGTCGTGACAGATTTGAACACCACCTTGAGGAATCCATCCATCCTTAAGTGCTTCATTTACTTCTTGTTCAAACCATTCTTTTAAATCTAAATAACCACTACCAGTAGCGTCATAAGCTCTATAAGCGCATTCAATGAGTTTATATTCTACCATAATTATTCATCCTTTCTTTAAAACAATGTATTAGTACATTGATACTTCAACAATTTTAAAGGTTGCATTTTTTATCTTTTTTGCATCATCACTTGAAACAAGTGTAAATGCATCCACTTTTTGAGTTTGTCCAGGTGTTAGACTATCAAGATAAACTGTATCATCTAATAATCTGTTTCCTTTTTTATCAACTGCTTCAATCTGAATACTAAAAGATTTTTTCTCTTTTGATTTATTTTTTACTGTTACCTCAAGTTTTGTTTCGTCCAAATATTCTTTTTTGATTATTTTGAATTTTCCAAGTTTAACATCTGCATAATCTTTTAATATGTCATCAGTTTTTTCTCCAGACATTTCATCTAATCCACTAAAAGCTTCATCAATATCTTTTGAAAGAGATGCTTGAGCAGCAAGTGTAAAAATAATTGTTAAAACACCTAATATTATAGAAATAATAACTACTGCTAATTTTCCTCTTTTAATTTTTATAAATCCGAAGATTATTGCTAAAAGACCTAAAATAAAAGAAAGATTGTTAACTATTGGAATAAATGAAGTACAAAGACCTACTATTCCTAAAACTAATCCTGCAGTTGCTAATCCTGATTTTTCTCTCATAAAAATGACTCCTTTCATGATACACATTTGCATATCTCAAAAATGGTTTACTGTAACTATATTTACATAATACCATATTTTAGGGAAAAAGTCAAGTATTTCTTAGGTTATTGTTAAAAGTTTGTTTTAAATTTAATAAAAAAACTATTGATATTTATAGTTTGATGTGATAAACTTAAAACATAAAAGCAAAGAAAGGATGAACAATATGGGGAACATAGTATTACTAGACGATTTAACAATAAACAAAATTGCTGCAGGAGAGGTTATTGAAAGACCAGCATCTGTAGTAAAAGAATTAGTAGAAAACTCAATAGACGCAGGAGCTACAAGTATAACTGTAGAAGTGAAAAATGGAGGAATTTCATATATAAGGATAATAGATAATGGAAAAGGTATAATGCCAGATGATATGGCAATAGCATTCGAAAGACATGCAACAAGTAAGATAAGACAGGCTAATGATTTAGAAATGGTAAAATCAATGGGATTTAGAGGGGAAGCTTTAGCAAGTATAGCCTCAATTGCAAAGGTTACTTTAAAATCAAAGACTGAAGATGATGTAGGATATTGTGTTATAGTAGAGGGAGGTCGAATCTCTGAAAAAGAGGAAACAGCATGCTCTCAAGGTACAATGATAACAGTAGAAAATTTGTTTTATAATACACCAGTTAGGTACAAATTTTTAAAAAAAGATTATACGGAGGCTGGGTATATTGAGGACATAGTAACGAGGATTGCACTTGTAAATCCAGATATATCAATAAGATTGATTAATACTGGAAAGACTGTAATACAAACTTCTGGGAATGGACTAATAAAAGATGTAATTTATAATATTTATGGAAAAGATGTTGCTGAAAACATAATCGAGGTTGAACATACATATGAAGATATAAAAGTTAAGGGTGTCATAGGAAAACCAGAAATTTCTCGTTCAAATAGGTCAAATCAATTATTTTTCGTAAATAAAAGGTATGTAAAAGACAGAATATTATCATCGGCTGCAGAGAAAGCTTTTAAAGGGATGATAACAATTGGGAAATTTGGATTTTTAATTCTAAATATTGAAATGAATCCTGCAAAGGTGGATTGCAATGTACACCCAGCAAAATTAGAAGTAAGATTTGAAGATGAGGGTAGTGTTTTTAAAGCAGTATATCATTCAATAAAGGATAATTTGTTAAAACAAGATTATATAGGTAATAAAGTTGGGGAAATAAATGAAGAATTATTAAAAAGAAAGAACACTGACAAGATAGAGAGTATATATAATTCAGCGAAAGATAGAAAAATTGACTATAATAGGATAAGAGAACTATTTAAAGAAGGAAATAAAGAACAAATAGATGATGTAGAAGAGAATGTTGTTGAGGCCACTATTGATAATCAGAATGAGGGGTTAAATACAAATATAAAAAGTGGAGGACTAAATGAACTTCAGAAAATGTTTGAAAAGATTAAACAAAAAGATGATATTGGAGTTTATAGTGAATTAGATGGGGAATCTATCCAAAATGAAACGCAGGAACAAGATGAAGGTATTATAAAAAATGAAATATCAAGACAAGATGAGACTGTAATGCAAAATATAACATCAAAACAGGATGAGAAAAAGTTAGAAATAAATGATAATGAAGAAAAGATAGTCGAGTTTAATGAAAAAAACGAATTTGAAAAAGTCATAAAAGAATTGGAACTGCGAGGTATAGAATTTGAGAGTCAGCAAAATAAAGATACAGAAGAAGCAGAAATTGAAGGAGACAAAAATAGAGAAACAAAAGAAAAGAGTAATGAAGAATTTTTTGAAGAAATTAAAAAGAAAATTCAAGAGGGAGATGGAAATATAGATTTTCAACAAATGTATAGGACTACGTTTGGAATAGAGCAAACAGGTGAAGCGGAAGAGAGTTTAAATGAAGATAGCGAGACATATAGTGGAAAATCAAATTTGGATAATCTATCTTTATTCGAAGAGATAGAGGAGTTAAGTGGTATAACATATAAATTTATTGGTATTGCTTTTTCAACATATATTATTCTAGAAATAGATAAAGATTTATATATTTTAGACCAACACGCGGCGCATGAGAGGATAATATATGAAAGGATAAAGGAAAATTATTATGGCGAAGGAAATAAAGAATCACAAATAATGTTATTACCTGATATTATAGACTTGACTCATAAGGAAAAAATGATAATTCAGGAGAATATTGATTTATTCGAGAAAGCTGGTTTTATCATAGAAGAATTTGGGGATAATACTATAAAATTGACAGGGGTTCCAAATGTATGCATAGATTTGGATACAAAAGAATTGTTTTTAGAGACTTTAGATGAAATTAATGCCGTTGCAAAAACTGCAAAACAAGAGATAGAAGAAAGGTTTATTGCAACCGTTGCATGTAAAGCCGCAGTGAAAGCTAACATGGCATTGACTGAGTCTGAAGTAGAAAGTTTGATGAGTAGTTTATTAAAACTTCACAATCCATTTACGTGTCCTCATGGAAGGCCAACAGCAATTAAGATGTCAAAAATAGATATTGAGAAAAAATTCTCAAGAAGATAGAAGGAGCAAAGATATATGAGTAAGCCCAAAGTTATAGTTATTGGAGGAGCAACTGCTTCAGGAAAAACAGGATTATCAATTGAACTTGCAAAAAAAATTAATGGGGAGATAATATCGGCAGATTCAATGCAAATATACAAGGATATGGATATTGGAACCGCAAAAGTTACAACAGAAGAAATGCAAGGAGTAAAACATCACTTAATAGATTTTGTTTCACCAAGTCATAGATATAGTGTAGCGGATTTTAAAAAGGATGCAGATGAATTAATTGAGGCGATTTTAAAAAGAGGTAAGGTGCCGATAATAGTTGGAGGAACAGGACTTTATATAGATTCTTTAATCTATTCTATAGAATTTGGAAATGTAGAAGTAGACGAGAAATATAGAAATGTTTTAGAATCAATAGCTCAAAATGAAGGATTACAAAATTTATATAATTTAGCCACAGAAATTGACCCAGATGCAATGGAGAAAATAAGCAAAAATGATAAAAAAAGAATTTTTAGAGTACTTGAATTATATAGGCAAACGGGAAAAACAAAAACTGAACAGGAAAAGAATTCAAGGAAAAATGAAGTTAAGTATGATTTTAAAGTATTTGCAATTTCGATGGACAGAGAGAAATTATATGAAAGAATAAACACAAGAGTAGACTTAATGATTGAAAGAGGTCTGGTTGATGAGGTAAAGGGTATAATTAACAAATATGATGAATTTCCAACGGCAATGCAGGGATTGGGATACAAAGAGGTAGTACAGTTTTTGGAAGGAAAATGTTCAAAACAAGAAATGATTGATAAAATAAAAATAGAGACTAGGCATTATGCGAAAAGGCAATTGACATGGTTTAGAAAAAATAAAGAATTGGTATGGCTAGATGCAAATAATTCTTTAGATGAAAATATAAATATTATTTTGGAGGCAGTAAGTGAAAAAGAAAGATAGAATAAATATGCAAAGAGTAATAATTGTATTTATAATAATTTATATATTGTCATATATGTTATATTCTGTATTTAAGTTATCTAAAAACCCAACGAATACGATGTTAGTTGAAAATGGAAAAATTTATATGGAAGAGATTGCACAAGGATATATCATTAGAGATGAGGTTATAGTAAAAGGAGAAAACTATAAAAATGGTATGGAAAAAATAAAATCTGAAGGTGATAAAGTTGCAAAAGGAGAGCCTATTTTTAGATATTACACAAATAATGAAGATGAGCTTAGAAATAATATAAAAAAGTTAGATGAAAAAATACAAGAAGCATTGAAAAATGAAACAGACTTATTTTCAAGTGATATAAAGTTGATTGACAAACAAATTGAAAATAAACTAGGGGAAATATATAAAAAAAATGATATTCAAGAGGTAAAGGAATTAAAAAAACAAATTAATACTCTTATAACAAAGAAAGCAAAAATATCTGGGGATTTAAGTCCATCAGGTTCATATTTAAAAAAATTGATTTCAGAGAGAGCAGGTTATGAAAATAAACTTAATTCTGAATCTGAAAAAATTATTGCTCCAACAAGTGGGGTAATATCATATAGAATTGATGGATTAGAGGACAAGTTCAACACAGGTGATTTTGACTACCTATCAGGGGAATTTTTAGAAAATCTATCATTAAAGACTGGTCAATTGGTATCAAGTAACGAGGAAAGTGGAAAGATTGTAAATAATTATAAGTGTTACATAGCATCATTATTAACTTCAAATGAAGCAAAACAGGCTAAAGAGAACGATATTGTAAAAATTAGATTATCAAGTTCAGACGAGATTTCTGCTAAGATGGTAAAGGTTTGCAATGAGTCAAACGGTAAGGTTCTAATTGTTTTCGAAATAACGAATAATGTAGAGAGCTTGATAGAATATAGAAAAGTTTCATTTAATATAATTTGGTGGGGGGTAAGCGGACTAAAGATATCGAATATGGCTATAATAAAAGAGGGTGACTTAAACTATGTAAAAAGGAACAGAGAAGGTTATATTGACAAAATTTTGGTTAAAGTCGTTAAACAGGATAATGATTATTCGATTATAAAGAGTTATACCACTGAAGAATTAAAGGGTCTAGGATATACAACAGAACAAATAAAATCGATAAAGAAGATAAATGTATATGATGAGATATTATTAAAACCATAATATTACAATATCATTACGAAATATTACAAAAGTATTACAAAACGATGTCAATTATATTACAAAATATTTTTTTTCGTAGAAACTATTGACAAATATATTAAAAAGTTAGATACTGTAGGTATGAAAATTTTAGGAGGTTATAAAAATGGCAAATGCAATAATGAATAAAGTATGGGATTTATTTGGAATGGATCCTGCAACTGAAGAAGAGGTTAATGAGATGGAACAACAAGAAGAGGTTGAATTTGATGATGAAATGGATGATAGAAGGTTGTGGGGAAGGAAAAATAAAATAGTAAATATGCCACAATCACAACAAATAAAAATGGTTATATCACAACCTACAGCGTTTGAACAATCAGAGAGCATATGTGATTTACTAAAAGAGAAGAAATCTGTTATAGTAAATTTAGAATATGTAAATAAAGATGTTGCTAGAAGGATAATAGATGTAATAAGTGGGGCTGTTCACGCATTAGATGGACATATACAAAAGGTTTCAAATTCAATATTCTTGATAGCACCTTATAATTATGATATTACAAATGAAATGGCGAGAGAAGAAATCAAAAACAAGTTGTCAGTTTCATGGTTAAGAAATAATAATAATACAAATATAAACAACTAGTAGAAAAGGGGGATTTTAAAATGTTAACACCTTTAGAAATTGAAAATAAAAAATTTTCGAAACAAATGATGAATGGTTACAATGTTGAAGAAGTAGATGATTTTCTAGATGAATTAACAATTGAATATGAGAGAGTGTATAAGGAAAATTCAGAGTTAAAAATAAGAAGTGAAGAAATGGAAGCAAGTATAACTCATTATAAAAATATTGAGGATACATTACAAAATACATTGGTAATGGCACAAAAAACTTCAGAGGACTTAAAAAATGTTGCTAAACAACAAGCTGAACAGATAGTATTAGAGGCAGAAGGAAGCGCAAAAAAACATGCAGAAAATTTAAGTCAGGAAATATTAATGAAAAAGAGAGAATTAGAAGATATGCAGAAACAATTTGATGTATATAAGGCTAAAATGGAATCATTATTAATATCTCAGTTAGAATTAATAAAGGATATGAATAAAGATATATAGTTATAAAGAAGCGAGAAAAGTCATAATTTTCCTCGCTTTTTGTAATTTTTTTGTGAAAAACTTGAAAAATTGGAAAAAAAATAGTATAATATAGTTAGACATTTAGAATTATTACGAAAACAAGAAATGGAAGGAGCGATTTTTATGAATATAAAAATAACAGGAAAAGAACTAAAGGTAACAGATGCAATAAAGGAATATTTGGATAAAAAAATAGAAAGGATAGCAAAATATTTTTCAGAGGATATGAATACTACGGTTACAATGAAAACAGAGGGTAATAATCAAATAGCAGAAATTCAAGTGACAACAAGCGATGGGATGTTTAGAGCAGTTACAGAACATAAAGATTTATATGCCGCTATAGATAAAAATATTGATATCTTAGAGGGACAGATTAGAAAAATGAAAACAAAAAAAGACAGACAGAATATGATAGAGACAATTAGAATTAGTGAAAATATGAGTGAAAAGAGAGCCGAGATAGAAAATGAGATAATAAAGATCACATATTTTGATATTAAGCCAATTTCGCCAGAAGATGCAAAACTTGAATTGAAAGGGAGACCAAAAGATAGATTTTTATTATTTATGAATATAGAAACGGGAAAACCAAATGTTATATATAGATTAAAAGATAATAAAAATTTTGGTATTGTAGAACCAGAATGTTAAATTAATATTTGGAGATTAGAGGTTAATAAAAATTTTTCTCTAATCTCCATTTTTATATAATAGGGAATTTCTAAAACTTTTATTATATAAAAAAGGGGGAATAAGGATGTCTTTTTCAAGGGATTTAAAAAGAGAATTAAGCGAATTGAAGAATCTAAATAAGAAGGAAGTTATAAGACATGAGTTAATTGGGTATTTAATAAGCTCTAACGCTGAATTATTAAAGACAAAAATAAGATATGTAACTGAAAGTGAATATAATATAAATAGATTTGCAAAAATATTAGATAATTTGGGAATAAAAAAATATAATATTGAGGTTGTAGGCAGAAAATATGTTATTGTTTTAGAAAGTGTGGATATTAGTGAAATTGCATATGAAGAATCTATAAAGATTAACGATTATGAAATAGAAAATGAAACATATGAAAGGGCAATACTTAGGGGAGTTTTTCTGGGTAGTGGATATATGAATAATCCAAAAAATACTTACCATTTGGAACTTTCGCTCAGTTCAAAAAGAAATCTTCTATTTATAAGAAAAATTTTAAGTAGATATTTTCTAAAAACCAAGGTATTAGAAAGAAATAAGGGGTATTGCATCTATTTAAAAGAAGGTGAGGAAATATCAAAATTTTTAGCTTTTATTGGTGCTACCGAGGGAGTTATTAAATTTGAGGAGATTAGAGTTATACGAGACATGAAAAATAAAGTTAATAGAATGGTTAATTGTGAAACTTCAAATTTAAATAAAACGATAAATGCATCAATTGATGATATTGAAGATATAAAACACTTAAAATTAATGGGTGTGTACAGAAAATTAAGTAAGGAAGTAAAGGAGACCGCAGAGGTAAGACTTAAGAATCCAGATTTATCATTGGCAGAGGTTGGAAAAAAGTTAAAGAAAAAGGTTGGTAAATCAGGGGTTAATTATAGATTAAATAAAATCTCAGAATTAGCAAAAAGATTAAAGGAAGATGAAAAAGAGGAGAAGGAGTAATTTTGAAAAAAATAGGAGTATATATACATATACCGTTTTGTATGCAAAAATGTTTTTATTGCGATTTTATATCTTTTGCGGATAAAATGATGTACGTAGAGGATTATATAGATGCGGTAAAAAAAGAGTTTAAATATAAAGTTAAATATTTAAAGGGGTATGAAGTTTCAAGTATATTTATAGGAGGGGGAACTCCTTCTTATATTGAGGGAAAATTTATTAAGGAAATTCTTAAAGAGATTTTTCACAGTGGTATAAGTGTTTCAAAAAAACTAGAGTTATCTATAGAGGTTAATCCAGGAACAATTTCACAAAATAAAATTATAGAGTATAAAGATATGGGCATAAATAGGATAAGTGTAGGATTACAAACTACTAACGATTGTTTGTTAAAACAGATAGGAAGAATCCATAACTATGATGAATTCTTAAAGAATTATGAGATTATAAAACAAGTTGGTATAAGCAATATCAATGTTGATTTAATGATTGGTTTGCCAAATCAGACTATGGATGATATAAAAAGTTCATTACATGATATTGTAAACTTAAATCCAAACCATATTTCTGTATATTCATTAATTTTGGAGGATGGCACTTTATTACATAGGGAAGTTACTAATGGAAATTTAATATTACCTGATGAAGAATTAGAAAGGCATATGTATTGGTATGTAAAACATTACTTAGAGGAAAATGGATATAGACATTATGAAATATCAAATTTTTCAAAAGAAGGTTATGAATCAAAACACAATATGTCTTGTTGGGAACAAGGTGAATATATTGGATTAGGTATTGCCGCACATTCATATTTAGATGGAAAGAGATTTTCCAATATTAATAGTATTAAGGATTATATAGATAATATTAACACAGGGGAGTACGAAAAAAATATAATTTTGAACGAAGAACAAAATGAAATAATGAAAGAAAAGGAATACATGTTGTTGGGGCTTAGAAAAATTGAAGGAATTTCTATTTTGGCTTTTAAAAATAAATTTAATAAAAATCCCATATATGTATTTAGAAATGAACTAAAGGAGTTAGTAGAGAAAAAACTTATTGAGATAGATGGTGATATGATAAAGTTAACTTCAAAGGGATTAGATTTGGCAAATATTGTATGGGAACAATTTATATAAAATTAGTGCATAACTTAATTTAAAACAGTATATAATTTAATAAAGTACAACTTTCCTATTAATAGGGGTGATTTTATTAATGAAATGTTTAACAAAACAACAGATTTTTACCATGCAATTATTAGATGAAATGGAAAAATGTAATAGACATAGCAGGTATTCAGATATAGTGATTTTATGTGTTGGGACGGATAGAATCATTGGGGATTCTTATGGACCAATAGTGGGGGCGTTATTAAAAGAAAAATTAAAAAATAAGGCATATACCGTGTATGGTAGTTTAGATATGCCTGTAACTTATAGTAATTTGGAAACAACGATAAAATCCATTAGAGATAGATTTATAAATCCATGCATAATAATCGTGGATGCAGCTCTCTCAAGAATAGATTATGTAGGTGGAATTTTTGTAAAGGGTGGAAAAACTAAACTTGCAGAAGGAGTAAACAAAAATATTAGAGAAACAGGTAATATAAGTATTAGAGGTATTGTGGGTGAGAATAAAAAAGAACATAGTAAAAATTTGGAGGCATTAAAAAATGGCTCTTTAAGTATGGTTATAGAGCTATCACAAATTACCGCAAATGGAATTATACAAGCAATAAATAATATAACAATGGCATAAGGTATAAGAATCATAAATATGGAAAAAATATTAATAATAAAAGATTAGGGGGGAAATATGAATATAAATAAAATGAAGAATGTTGTGGTTCTTAAAAATCTTCCATCTAATATTATTGAAGAAGCTATTGTCATATTAAAGCAAAATAAAAAGGCTGTTGTTTTTGAAAATAAAAATGATATTGATAATAGGGTGGACAAGGATTATATAAATAGCAAAAATGGCATTTCAAGTTCAAAGGATTATATTGTAAAAGAAGCGGAGCTAATAATAAAAGACTGCATAATTGGAGAAGGTCAAAAAAAGGAAAGATTTATAGAATTACAGAGGAAGTATTCTAATTTAAAGAAAACCACTGTAACGATGTTACTTATATTTATATTGAGTATGATATTGACGGTAATGTTATAATGAGTATGTTTTAATAGTTTATAAATTAAAAAGTATTAAACCAAGCATATATGTTATGTATATGATTAAAAATATTATTCCATTAAATCTTGTCATCTCATTTTTTCTACCTATAAACGGGAATAATGCCAGTATTATCGTTCCTACAGAGAGTAGAAGGATATCATTATTATATTTTATAGAATATGGTATTGGACTTAGAACAGCGGATATGCCAATAATTAGTAATATATTAAATATTTGAGAGCCTAAAATGTTTCCAATAGCCATGTCTGTATCGCCTTTTTTTGTTGCAGTGATTGATGTAATAAGTTCAGGAAGACTTGTACTGAATGCCACTATTGTAAGGCTAATCATTTTTTCACTAATACCACATAAGGTAGCTATCCCACTTGCATTATCTACAACAAAATCCCCACCAATTTTTAAGCTTAGGGTGCCAAGTATTATTGAAATTATAGAACTAAAGATAGAAATTTTATGGTTTTCTTTTACATCTAACTCAATGATTTTATTGTCTAAATTATTTCCCTTCTTTGACATTATAATATTATAAATTATAAAAATAATACAAATAAGAAGTAATACAATTCCTTCTTTTTTTGTTATTAGTGGATATCCTCCCATTTTATTGTTTGCTAGAAAAAATAGTAGCACTGTACAGAAAATAGTGAAGGGATTTTCAAATATTTTTGTTTCTTTTTTGAAAATTAGCCCCTTTATTATAGAACAGATTCCTAATATTAAAAAAAGGTTTGCAATATTACTACCAACAACGTTTCCGATGGCTAAATCAGAATGTCCCTCGATAGAGGCAGTTGCACTTACGACAAGTTCAGGCGTAGATGTACCTATGGCAACAATTGTAAGACCGATAATCATTTCGGGAATATTAAATTTTTTCGCAATATTACTCGCACCATCGACTAAAATGTCCGCACCTTTTATTAGTAATACAAATCCAAATATTATCAGTAAAATATTTATAACCATAAAAAGCCTCCTTGTCTGTATAATAAGTATTATTCCTCATACGGGATTATTACTTATTTAAGGAGATTGGTTTCTAAAATAATATAATATATATGTATTAATCCGCCACATCTTTCTTGGAGTATATATTATTTTTGGATTGGTCTCCAAGGCTCACGGGTATTCTCCCACAGTCTGCGGGTTGGTCGACTCAACAAAAAAATAATATATACTCCAACGCGTGGCTAATTTCTACTTTGTTTTAGAGTCATTTTTTTTTTAAACCCTTAACCTGTAACTCATATTTTAAAATTTTTCGAAAAAACTATTGACAATGAGATAAATTAGTATTATAATTATTGATGTACAGCAAAGAAACAACTACCAGTAGTGTATAACAAGCAGATGTGGCGGAACTGGTAGACGCACAGGACTTAAAATCCTGCGGTTGAATAAACCGTGCCGGTTCGATTCCGGCCATCTGCACCATTAGATTTATCAAGACTTTCGTGGTTTTGGGTAAGTCTATTTTTTTTGTAATTTTTGCTAGAATTCTAATAAAAGTTCTAACACTTTTAAAAAGAAAAAAATACAGTCAATGTTTTATCAAAGACTGTATTTTTTAAATTTAATTTATTTGTTAATTATTATATTTAAATATTCAACTTCAAATAAATCGTCATCACTATTACATAATTCAGGATAAACTATTTGTAGCCAATATTTCGCCACGGAATATGCTAAAATAATATCCTTATCTTTAACTTTTTTAGTTGTATTAGCACATTGCATAATATTAACTAATATTTTATTTATAGGTTTAATAATAAAATTAAATAATTCATATTTTTTAATTATTTTTCCAATTAAACTGCTTAAAATAAAAAAGGTTATAATCAAAATTATATCTATTATATAGCTAGGAATAAAATTTGGAAGCATTGCACAAATAACAATTAAGATAAGAGTTGTAAGCATAGAACTTATAAAATTTACTTCAACATCCTTTAAGTAATGTCTACAACCACAATCTGCGGAAAATCTTGACATTTTTTTTATCTCTCCAATATCCCTTGGTAATCTCTTATTAATTTCAAGAAAATTTACTGCCATATGTTCTGCAGAATGTTTGCTTTTTAGTTTGAAGTTAGTCGACATAAACTCAACTATAGTAGCACATACGATTATTAATATAAAACATACTAAATATATTATAATTAAATATATTAGAACATTATCTATAAAAACTTCTAGATAAGATAGTCCAGTAAGAGTAAGAAGGCAAATTACTATAATTGTAGAGAGAATTCTTATATTTTCTTTAATTATAGAAAATACACTATCATGTTTTTTCTCTTCTTCTTCCTCTCCTTCTTCTTTTAACTTAACTACACAAGCATCTTCAGTTTCACTAGCTACAAAGTATTGTGTGTCATTAAGATAGAATCTTATTTCATCTTCTAAACTACTAGCATGAAATATTATAACTTCATCTGGATCAATCGATTTATAAACTCCTGTTACTGCATTGTGTTTTTCCATATTAATAAACCCTCCTATTTAATTAAATAGTTAATAAAGTTGCAAAAATATAATGCTATTATACCACAAAAAACGAATTATGTCAACATAAATTTTGTATAATAAAGTAATATAAAAGAAGGTCCTTCATATATATAAATATGGAGGTTTTTTATGATTGTTTTAAATAGAAAAAGATTACTTGCTATTGCAAGCATGGTTTTAGTATCATTATTTGTATTTGCATGTGGATTAAATGTTGATAATGATACAGTTGAAACGGTGAGCATGCCAGTTAGTAATAAGGTTATTGTATTAGATGCGGGGCATGGTGTCCCAGATGAGGGAGCGGAAAGTTCAAACGGAACAAGTGAAGCTGAGATAAATTTAAAAATAGCATTAAAGGTTCAGAATTTATTAGAACAATCTGGAGCTACAGTAATTCTTACAAGGTCAGATGAAAATGCAATTTATGATTTGGATGCAAGCACATTGAAACAAAAGAAAATTTCGGATATACATAATAGAGTTAAAATAGGAAATGAGTCCTCAGCGGATATATTTGTATCAATTCATTTAAATAAGATTCCCCAATCCCAATATGATGGATGGCAAACTTTTTATAATGAAAAAAGTGGGGAAGGGCAAAGGTTAGCAAAGTGTTTACAGGATAACTTAAACCAAGCAATACAAAAAGAGAATAAGAGGGTTCCTATGAAAATAGACAATATATATATAATAAAGCATGTTGAGATTCCAATCTCCATTGTTGAATGTGGTTTTTTATCAAATCCACAGGAGGAACAGAATTTACTTAACGAAGATTATCAAACTCGTTTAGCTTGGGGAATTTATAATGGAATAATGGATTATTTTGTAGATTAAAAAATTTCTAAAAACTTGACAAATTATGTAAAGTGTGGTAATATATATGTATGTCAATTGTAAAAATATTAAATAAAACAATACTTATTTATAAGGAGGGATTATTAAATTTTGAAACTATTAACAGTAGCAATGGAAGGAGAAGAACTTTATGGAGAAAAAAAGTTTTAAAGGTTTAATAACAAAGATAATTATTATTTTTGTACTTGGAATTCTTACGACGATGTATTTTTTTAGTATGGATAAAGATACTAAAAAGGATAAAACGTCAGAGATTGAGTATAGCAGAGTGTGTGAATTTCGGAACGATGTAGCACTTGCTAGTAATAGAACAATGTATGTAACCGCCAGTGCTCTTAATGTGAGAAGCGGAGCTGGGGTGAAATATAAAAAGGTAGGACTATTAAAAAAGAATAATAGTGTGACTGTTACTGGCACTACAAAGAATGGTTGGAGTAAGATAAAATTTAAAGGTAAAACAGCTTATGTTTCTTCAAAGTATTTAACTACAAAGAAAGCACAGAAAAAGACAGTTAAGCCATTAGAGGTACCAAAGGGATTAAAAATAGTTTGCCAAAAGGGGGTTACTACTGAGCAAAAGAATAAACTTATAACTAAATTTAAGAAACTGCCAAAGAATATTAAGGAAGAGTTTATTGAAGATAAATGGGAAATCAATATGATAAAAGGAAGCCTTTATTCATATAATCGTGATTTTGGGAAGACTGCAATAGCTAGGATTGAGTATAATAACAAGAAAATGTTTTTCTCTATGAAGGATAATGCAATTGAAGAAGCGTTTTTCCATGAATTTGGACATTTTATTGACTCAATGAGAATCAGGTGGTTTTTTGATTTTATGTCTAGTAGGAATCCATTTACTAAAGCAATGAAAAAAGAAGTGAAACACATATCGTATAAACCAGCTAAAAAAGATAGCAGAGAATTTTTTGCAGAAGTTTATCATATTAGCATGGAAAGACCAAAAGAGGCAAAAAAATATTATCCAAAAACTCTAAAATTAATACAGCAAAGAATAAAAGATCATAAATAAATAACAAAGCGGGCAAAATTTTGCCCGCTTTGTTGTATGAGAATTACTTTAATAGGTGCGTATAAATATTGTAAAATAAGGAATAATAAAATGGAAGGGGGAAGTATGACAAAAAAAATAATGGTTGGACTTTTTGCTGGTATAGTGTGTGGTTTATTTTCTTCGGGGGGTGGATTAATATTGGTTCCAGCTTTTATCTATATACTAAAATTTGAAGATACAAGGGCAAGAGCTACATCACTTTTTTGTATATTACCTATGGTGGTACTTAGTGCAGTTCTATATGCTAAAGAAAATTATATGGATTGGAAGATAGGTATCTATTGTGCTATAGGAGGAATTGCAGGGGGAATTATAGGTGCTAAGTTGCTAAAAAAGGTACCTACAAAATATTTAAAAATATCGTTTACGATATTGTTATTTTATTTTTCAATAAAGATGATAAAGGCTTAGTGAATAATATATATTACAAGCTTTTCCACCTCAAAATCTCCCTAAATAATAAGAAATAATATGTTAATACCAACGTATAAGCATTCTATAATATAGTTAGAAAAATCTTGACTTGTAACAATTTTTTTGATATTCAAAAAAATAATGCAATTATATTGTAATTCTTTTTTAGATATGATATTATTAATGAATAGAAAAAAATAGGAGGAATAAAAGTGCAAGATATAATAGATGAATTAAATGATAAACAAAAACAAGCGGTATTACAAACAGAAGGACCTTGCCTAGTAATTGCCGGGGCAGGGAGTGGAAAAACAAAAGTTTTAACACATAAAATAGCGTATTTAATGAAAGAAAAAAAGATTGCACCATGGAATATACTCGCAATTACATTTACCAATAAAGCAGCAAATGAGATGAAACAAAGAGTTACAAATATAGTAGGGGATGCTACGAGGGATATTTGGATGGGAACTTTTCATTCAATTTGTGTAAGAATTTTAAGAAGATTTATAGACAGAATAGGCTTTGAAACATCTTTTGTAATTTTTGATACTTCAGATCAAAAGTCATTGATAAAAGAATGTTTTAAAACACTAAAAGTTGATGATAAACTTTTTACGGAAAAGGCAGTACAGAATGAAATAAGTAATGCAAAAAATGAAATGTTAGAGCCAAAGGCTTACCAAACAAAATATTCAGGAGAATTTAGGAAAGAGAAAATAGGGGAGATATACGAATTATATCAAAATAGACTAAAAGAAAACAATGCTGTAGATTTTGATGATATAATAAACTTTGCTATAAAAATCTTAACTGAAAATCCAGATGTATTAGATTACTTTACAGAGAAGTTTAAATATATTTTAGTTGATGAATATCAAGATACTAATAAAGCTCAATTTATGCTAATTTCAATATTAGCATCAAAACATGGAAATATTACAGTTGTTGGGGATAATGACCAAGGAATATACTCTTTTAGGGGTGCAGATATCTCCAATATATTAAATTTTGAAAAAGATTTTCCTGGTACAAAGATAATAAAATTAGAGCAAAATTATAGATGTACAGGAAATATTTTAAAAGCAGCAAATGCTGTTATAAAAAATAATGAAGTTAAGTACAAAAAGAAACTATGGACAGAAAATGATACAGGTGAGTTACCATCGATATATGTGGGTAATGATGAGTATGAAGAGGCAAGGTATTTAGTAAATAGAATAAATCATTTGAAAATAGAAGAGTATTATAAATATTCAGATTTTGCAGTATTATATAGGATGAACTCACAGTCTAGAGCAATTGAGGATATATTCAGAAGAGAAAGTATTCCTTATAAAGTAATTGGGGGACTAAAATTCTATGAGAGAAAGGAAATAAAAGACATTATAGCGTATTTAAGATTAGTGCAAAATAAAAATGATAATTTAGCCTTAAAGAGAATAATAAATGAACCTAAAAGGGGAATTGGAAAAATAAGTTTAGATAAAGCCCAGGAAATAGCGGAAGAAAAAGGAATTTCGATGTTTGATATTGTAAAAAATGCAGCGGAGTACGGACTAACAAGGGTATATGTTAATGCAAAAGAATTTATTGAACAAATAGAGTTTTTAAAAGAAGAAAAGGATAATATGAAAATATCTGAATTAGTAAAACAAATTTTAGATAAGACGGGATATATAAAGGCATTAAAGGATGAAAAAACGCAGGAGGCAGAAAATAGAATAGAAAACTTAGAGGAATTTTTAACTGTTGTAATGGAGTTCGAAAGTGAGGAGGCAGAAAATTCACTACAAAACTTCTTAGAGGGGATAACACTATCTAATGAAATAGATAATTTAGAAGAAACGGATAATTGCGTGACTTTAATGACATTACATAGCGCTAAAGGATTAGAGTATCCATGTGTATTTTTAGTAGGAATGGAAGAAGGAATATTTCCAGGAGGTAAATCAATAGGAGAACAAAAGGACTTAGAAGAAGAAAGACGTTTATGTTATGTGGGAATAACAAGGGCAAAACAATATTTGTTTTTGACTTGTGCAAAGAGAAGAACAATTTTTGGGTCAACTAGTTATAATTTAACATCGAGATTTGTAAGAGAAATCCCAGACGAATTATTAAATGGCGATAAGGAAGATATAATGGAAGAGGAGTTTAAGGATACTGGATATAAATGGAACTATGGGGAGAAGAAATTAAATTCAAAAATTTATAGCTTTAATTCTGAAAATAGTGAAAATATTGCAAGTGGGACAAAAAATGTAGGTTTTAGAACAGCAGAAAGCTTTTTAAAGGGTTTAAATAAAGATGAGGACGTGGATATTTCGAAATATGAACAAGGTCAAAGAGTATATCATAAAAGATTTGGAGAGGGAGTAATTAATAAAATAGAAGCAGAAGGGGAAGATGCAAAAGTTGATATAAGTTTTGATAAAGTGGGAGATAAAAGGTTGATGGCAAAGTTTGCTGGGCTTGAAATATTATCATAAAACAAAAATTATTAAAGTTTAATAAGAATTTAACAATTTTATTAAACTGCTTGATATTTATTTTAAAATCCTGAATTTGATACTTTTTTAGCATAAAAAGAACTATAAGGCAGTATATAATTGCTTTGTAGTTCTCTTTATTTCTCTAATAATTCTAAAAACTTTTTGTTACAGATTAAGGTTTTTAGAAAAAATTATCTACTAAATATGTTGATATATCTAAATCATTTATTACATTCCTTGTTTCAATACAAAATGCAATAAATCACTTATATATATGTATTAATCCGCCACATCTTGCTTGGAGTTTATATATTTTTTTATTAACTTCCTCCCCTTCGTTTCAAAGCTTTAGAAAGCCTAAAATAGTTTCTACAAACGTTCGGTTGCTCAAAACTATTTAAGGCTTTCTACTACTTTTCAACTTCAAGGACTCGTCGATTAATAAAAAAATATATAAACTCCAACGTGTGGCTACTTTCTATTTTGTTTTAGAGTCATTTTTTCTAAAACCTTTAACTTGTGGAAAACTTTTTTCAAAACTTTTGTAATTTTTGTTGACTATTTGAAAAATTAATTTTATAATTAATTTATGGATGGGGCTGTGCCC
>JAUNSP010000072.1 GCA_030539155.1 Clostridia bacterium | reverse complement strand
TTTGATTTCTATACCTTTTTTATTTATCTCTTAACTTTGCATCCATATTTTTTTCTACCATTTGAATGATTTTATTAAATACTTCCATTACTTCATTGTCTGTTAAAGTTTTTGTTTCATCTTGGAAAGTTAAGTTATAGGCAATAGATTTTTTACCTTGTTCTAAATTTTCGGATTATTAACTATATCAATAATAAATTTTTTACTATAATCCATAAATCTCTCATTATTTATCCTTCCATTTTGATAATCTTGTATGAATTTTTTAAAGTTTAATTTTTCAAAACCATATTCTCTTGAATATAACGAAAATACTTCTTGATAATTCTTAGGCCTAAAATTGTTTATTATTAGTATAGCCTTCATTATTAAATACGTATTCTTAAAAATCTTTCCAATTCCTTCTTTATCAATATTTTCATATAACATATTTCTCTTATAATTATGCAATTGTTCCATTAAGTATGTTACATATTGTTTTTTACACTCCTCAAACCCTATTTCTGGTATCTTTAAATCTTTATTTAAATACTGTATGTTTATTTTCTCTTCTTGTGCTAATAATAAATAGTAATATGTTTTTGGATCTATTTGTTTTTTTTCAAATTCTTCTTGGCTATATATTGTATTTCCAATTTTAATATCATACTTTGAAATAATATTTTTTATAATTCGTACATATTCCATATCATATTTATCACATACTAATATAATATCTATATCACTCCAATTAGTAATTACTTCATTACTAGCGGAACTACCTATTACTAATATTAATTTTACTCTATTTTTTAAATTTTTAATAACCTCATTAATATAACTTTTTATTACTATCTTATATTCTAATGGAATATTAGATTTTAATATCAAATCTAGACCTAGTTTCATCTTTTAACTCCTTTAATCTTCTATTATTTTAATATTATCCCTTAAATCCTTCCCATATTTTTCTAAATCTTTACACAATTGTTTAGTAACTTTTTCAGGTAATAAATTCACCCCTGTTAATCTATTTATATCAATTAACATTGGTATATATATTCCTTTCTCCATATTTCCTTGAAATTCTTCGCCATCACCTGTTCCAAGTGCTCCATTTTTCCAAGTACAGGTAAAGAAATGTTGAATTGTACTCGAATCTTCATAAAGATAAACTTCCTTTAATGGTTCAACATCTATTCCAAACTCTTCTTTTACTTCTCTTATTACACAATCTTTTATATCTTCATTTTCTTCTAATCCTCCTCCTGGAAAAACATAATATATCATATTCTGTTTTTCCCTATACATTACTACCATTTGATTTTCTTCAATAATTATAGCTCTCGCACTTTCTCTTTTTTTCATAACTCTTTCCCTCTTTCTATCTTTCAAAATCTTCATCTAAATATTTATTATTTATTTTTCTTTGATTTTGTAAATCTTTTATATTTATTCCCTTTTCTTTTCTTATTAAATCAGCAATCTGTTCAATTATTCTCTCATGCATATATTCTTTGTTATTATTTATATATTTAACTTCTGAATAAATCTGATTGTTGTTTTGTTTCAACTCTTTATTTAATAATTCTATATTTTTGATAATATATCTTTCATATTGTTTATCATCATTAATGCCCTTTTCTTTCATAAAATCTCTATTTTCTGCAGTTATTATTATTCTTAATTTTTCTTTACTATACTCAACTTGATTTACTTTTCTAGATGTATTAATCATTTCGATTATTTCCTCTTCTTTAAATCCCATTGTAATTAAAGTAGCCTTTACTCTTATATCATAAAAATTTAATCCTTTATCAAAAACTATAATAGGTTGTTTCATTTTTAATGACATCTCATATCTTTGAACACAACACTTATAAATAGTATTTACAAATTCTTGAGCATTTTCTTTGTTAAACCACCACTTTGATAATTCCTTTCCTTTCAATTTTGGAAATTCCTCCATCTGATTAATATGTATCGGTGGTGAAAAAATATTAGGATATAAATCATTTAGCATATTTGCTTGTGTGGTTTTCCCAACATTATCCATCCCACTTATAGATATAATATATTTTTTATCATCAAAAAAACTCTTTAATTCACACTCTCTCATTTCTAAATAGTAGAATAAATCCACTTTACATCACCTCCACAAAATGTATTACTTTCTCAAGTGTATTATATTTAAACGTAAATAAATCCGCTAAAGCTATTAAAAGAAACTTATCGCCTCTATCACTTACCTTATTCATATTAACTGGGGATATCATCCTCATAGCTATGTAACAACCAATATTAAAATCCCATCTAATGATTCCTATTTCTTTAATTCTATTTAAATAAGCTCTTATAAACTCTTTATTTTTAGTTGGTAGTATATTATTAAATACTACCAAAACTCTATTCTTACATTTCTTAAAGTCACACTTAATTAAATCTTTATACTTATCTAATGTATCTAAATATTTCTTATGTGCAGAATTCATATATTTTATATAAAAATAATAACAGTTAACTAAATAACACCCCACAAAAATAGCTATTTCATTTATAACTGAATTCTTTCCAGCCATTTCAAAATCAGTTATTTCTCCTTCAACCGAAATATTTAAATCCGTTGGATCCCCTTGTGATATAACAAATGGTACCACTTTATCTATCTCTAAAGTATTTATTATAGTTTTAACACATTTTTTAAATGAAGGAAAGACTTCATTATTTACGACTATCTCCTTTTCATAATCTTCATTTCCATATGATATATACTGTTCGAGAAGAGAAATTCTACCATAAAAAAATTTAGAATTTGATGATTTACTTTCTTCTAACATTTCAAATTTCTCAAATCCATTTGTCAATACATCAATAATTCTTTTTTGCGAAAATTCTAAATTCATAAATAACCCATGGTGTAAAGTTCTATTCTCTAAATTATCAATATATTCGTAAATAATCTCTCTTTTATCTAAATTATACTTTTTCATTTTAGGAACCCTATAATTATTTTTAATTAAATTATATCCATTAATTTCCTTAGAAATATCCTCTTTCAAGATTTTCCTAAATACTTTTTCATTATTAATAACTATTATTTCATAAATTCCCTTATCTGTTACTATTCTTTTTAATACTCTTTTAATTACTTCCACCTCCTTCTTTTAGGAACCTATATTATACTCAACTAATGTTTGTATGAAATCTTCACTATTTTTTTCTCTCATACCACTCTCTGCCCTTAATATTACACTTCTTTCATCAATATAATCATCTATTATTTTTTTTATTATTTCCACCTTATCAATAGTCCTTAAATCCTTATAATTAAATCTATTTAATATTTTATTAATAAAGTCTCTCTTTTTTAAATATTCAAAAGTATATAAATAATTAAAATCAAACACAAATGCTATATATACCAAAAGTTTATCAATCTTATTTAATTCTCTTTTTCTTAAAATAGATTCTCTCTTATAAATCTGTTCTAAAACTTCATTAGATATTTTTCCCTCCTCTATACATTTTACATCACTTTCTTTCTTAAAAAAAATATTTATACATTCACTCATTATATCTAATTTGTCTGCATCTCTTATAATATTTAAAAACATTTTCTCTTCTTGAGTAAATTCTTCTCCAATCTTGTATTTATTATGATTTTTAATTGATAATTTTATTATTTCTTGAATTTTAGTATTTTTAGAAAATTTATCTAGAAATCTATATTTCTCTAAAATTTCTAATGCAAAATCACCATGATCAATACTTTTTAAATCATTATATGTGTGATATTTAGTAAATTGTTCAAATCTTGATATATCATGAAATAATCCTATATATTCCGCAATTTCAATTTGCTCTTTATTAAGATTTAAGCTTTTAGCAATTTTTTTACTTATTTCCATCACTCTAAAAGTATGAAATATTTTTTTTGTTATATTTTCATCGTTTAAATCAAACTGCATAATATATTTTATAAATTCTTTTTTTGAATTTTTAATCTTATCCACTATTTTTCTTCCCCCTATTATTGCCATATAATAGCATCCTATTACTATTTTTGTCAATTTAATTAAAAATTTCATGAAGAAAGATTTGAAACCTTTTAGTTTCCTAATAATTGACTTTTATAATAAGATATGATAAAATACAAGTAGTTTTTTTAAAGAATTATGTTATTCTCTCTAAAATCAATTTTTAAGAAACTGAAAGGATTATAAAAATATGTATAATTTAAACGTAAATAGTTTCACTGAAAACTTAAACTTTTATAGGAAAAAAAGAAATTTAACATTAGAAGAATTAGGTATAAAAATCCATAAAACAAAAGCAACTTTATCAAAATACGAGAAAGGAGAAATTATTCCTGATATTATTACTATTTTAGAACTGTGCAATTGTTTAAATATTTCTTTTTCTCAACTAATTCCAGAAGAATCAACTTCTTCATTTAACCAAACTCAAAAATCCTTTAATATATTATATCTTTATTATTATTCAAATAATATGTTTTTTCAATCTGTTCTTGAATTTTCTAAAGATCATAATAGAAATCTTGTTAAATTCTATAATGGAGTTAAAGATATTTCTAATTATAAAAAAGAACATTCTTACTATTATGAAGGTGTTTTTGAAAAAAGTTTAAATATTTGTTATATTGATTTATCAAATTCAATTAATAACACTTTTCCTTTAGAAAAAGTTCAAATTACTTTTAATATTTCATGGTCATCAAATAATTCTAGGTCTATTTGTTTTATTTCAGGTTTAACGCCAAATCTTCTTCCCTTAATAAAAAAGGGAATTATTTCAAAAACTCCAATAGATGATAATGAATTATTAAAAAAATTTTTAATAATAGACAAAACTGAATTAAATAAAATCAAGAATAATAATTCTTGGATATTAGAAAACAAAGATTATGATCAATTTTTTTACTTGTAAAAAAAGGTTCTATTTAGGATTCTGCTCTTAAAAAGCAAACTCCTAAATAGAATTTCTTTATTTCAAATTTTCTGGGTTTAATCTCATTAATTCTGGAATCACAAAAAGTCCATCCTTACGTATTAATACATCATCAAAA
>JAUNSP010000071.1 GCA_030539155.1 Clostridia bacterium | reverse complement strand
AATGTTTATGGAATAAAATTTGGATAATATTGTATGTGAGAATTTTTCCCCAAAAACCAGTGATTATATAAATAATTTAGATATATCATTATAACTATATTGGATTAATATTTAATAAAAAGTGTATAATTAGTGAAAAATTTGGCGAAGATTACATAATATAACAGGTCTATTTTTCAGTGTTTGTGTAATTATTGCATTAGTTATTGATAATTAGGAATAATAGTAATACCTGTAACCAAAAAAGTAAGAAAATTTAAATGTTTTCTTGCTTTTTTGCATGGTTTGTGATAAAATAGAAACCATAGGTTATAAGTTAAAAGCAGAGGTGTTTTTAATTATTATATAAAGAGAATTTAGAAAGAGGGAGTAATATGAAAAAAGTAGAATCAAATTTTAATTTTATTCAAATGGAAAATGATGTTTTAAAATTTTGGGAAGATGAACAATGTTTTAAAGCGTTACAGGAGAAGAATAAAAATGGAACCCCATTTAGATTTTTAGATGGACCCATTACAGCAAATAATTCAATGGGAATTCATCATGCTTGGGGGAGAACTTTAAAAGATATATTTTTAAGATATAAGGGAATGAATGGATATACTTCACACTATAGAAATGGTTTTGATGGACAGGGTCTATGGATAGAAGTTGAAGTTGAAAAGGAACTAGGATTTACAGATAAAAAAGATATTGAAAAATATGGTTTAGATAAATTTACAACAAAATGTATGCAAAGAGTTGATAAATTTTCCAAGATTATTACTGAACAATCAAAAAGATTGGGTCAATGGATGGATTGGGATAATTCATATTTTACTAATACTGAAGAAAATATAACATCAATTTGGCATTTCTTAAAAAAATGTGATGAGAAAGGAATGATTAAGCAATCATTTAGACCAATGCCATGGTGCCCTAGATGCGGAACTTCTTTATCAGAGCATGAGATGTCAGGGTCATATAAATTATTAAAACATAAAGCAGTATTCTTTAAATTACCATTGGTAGGAACAGATAGTAAAATTATTGTTTGGACAACTACACCATGGACATTATCTTCAAATGTGGCGCTTGCAGTTAATCCAGAAAATGAATATGTAAAAGTAAAGGTGAAATCTGATGATAAATTTTTAATACTTGGAAAGAATGCTCTAGGGTTATTAGGAGATGATAAACTAGAAATTATTGAAGTATTTAAAGGTGAAAAATTAGTTGGTTTAGAATATGAAACATGTTTTGAGGAATTTGAAAAACAACAAGGGTTTACTCATAAAATTGTTGCATGGGAGGATGTATCTTCAGAGGATGGAACAGGAGTTGTTCATATTGCACCTGGTTGTGGATCAGAAGATTTTGATTTAGGAAAGAGGGAAAATTTAGAAATAATAATCCCAATTGATGATTCTGGAATAATTCAAAAAGGATTTGGATTTATGACAGGAAAAAATACTAAAGAAGTTGCACAATTAGTATTTGACGAATTAGAAAAAAGAAATAAATTATATAAAGTTGAAGAACATGAACACAGCTACCCAGTATGTTGGAGATGTAAAAGCGAAGTTGTTTTTAAAGCAGTTAAAGAATGGCATATTGATAGTGATATGATTAGAGGAGATTTAATTGAAGCATCAAGAAAAGTAAAATGGATCCCAGAGTTTGCGGGAAAAAGAATGGAAGATTGGTTAAATAACATGCAAAATTGGGCAATCTCAAGAAAAAGATTTTATGGATTACCACTTCCAATTTATCCTTGTGAAGAGTGTGGTGAAGTTACTGTTGTTGGTTCAAGGGAAGAATTAAAGAGTTTAGCAGGAGATGTAGTAGATACACTTCCAGATTTACATAGACCATGGATTGATAAAGTGGAAATCACATGCCCACATTGTGGAAAAAAAGTTAAAAGAATTACTGATGTCGGGGATTGTTGGTTAGATGCAGGAATTGCACCATTTTCAACCTTAAAATATTTTACTGATAAAGAATATTGGAAAAAATATTTCCCAGCAGAATGGGTAACAGAAATGAAAGAGCAGATAAGATTATGGTTTTATTCAATGTTATTTATGTCAGTAGTTTTAGAAGAAAGAGCACCTTACGAACAAGTTCTAACTTATGGAGCAGTTGTTCAAGAGGATGGTTCAAAATTTTCTAAATCAGGCTTTATGATTAAATTTGATGAAGTAGCAGAAAAAATAGGAGCAGATCCAGCGAGATATTTATATGCCGGGGCACCAACAAATAATGATGTTAGATTTGGATTTAATTTAGGTGATGAGGCTAGAAGAAAACTATTAAACTTCTGGAATATATATGTATTCTTTAATACTTATGCAATTTTAGATAATCCAAAAATAAGTGAGTTTGTTTTAAAAGAAGATAAATTAGAAAAATCTGATAAATGGTTATTAGTAAGAGTAAATGATTTCGTAGAAAAAGCAAATAAATATATGAACAATTATGATACAGTGAATTTAGTAAAAGAATTTGAAATCTTAGTAGATGATATTTCAAACTTCTACGTTAGAGTAAATAGAAAAAGATTTTGGAAAACAGGGGAGAATGAGGACAAGGAGCAAGTTTACTACTTACTATATACTGCTATTAAAAAGATGTGCCAAGTTATGGCTCCTATCATACCATTTATGACAGAGGAGATATGGCAGAATATGGTTCTAAGTTTTGAGCCAGAAGAAGTGAAATCTGTGCATTTATCTAATTATCCAAAAGAAGATGCAAGGTATAACGATAAGGTGATTTTAAACCAAGTTGAAGAAACAAGGAAAATAATTAATTTAGGTCTAATGCTTAGAAATACAAAACAAATAAAAGTTAGACAGCCTTTAAATACTATGTTTGTTGTTTCTAATGAAAAAACTGATAAAACAGTTAGAGCCTTTGAGAACTTGATAAAGGATGAATTAAATATTAAAGAAATTAAGGTATTAGAAAATGATAATCAATTAAATGAAGAATATTTAGGTGTTAACTTTAAATGTGCAGGGGCATTATTAAAACAAAGGGTTCAAGAATTTAAAGGAGTTGTTAATTCTATAGAAAATAGCACAATGCAAAAATTAGTTCAGGATTTTAACAATGAAGATATTAAAGAATTAGACATTCCAAATTTTGGATTAGTTTCTAAAGATGCATTTATGATAAATAGAAGACCAAAACAAGAATACATTGTAATAAATGAAGCAGGTTATATTATTGCATTAGATACAACACTAAATGAAGAGTTGATTGTTGAGGGGATGCAAAGAGATCTAGTAAGAAGTTTACAAGTATTAAGGAAGGAAGCAGGTCTTAATGTAGAACAAAGAATAATATTAAATATTAATTCAAATGGGGAATTTATGAAAAAAGTTTTGGATAAATTCTTAAATAAAATAATTGAGGAAACACTAACAAATGAATTTAGAACGGAGAAAATTGAAAATCCTTCAATTGAAAAAGAAATTGAAATTAATGGAGAAAAGGTAAAAGTATCATTAAAAGGAATATAATATATGGGGATGTGTTTTGGGAAATATACATGACCTAGAAAGGATTTTTTGATGACACAGTTTATAGTAAAAAAATTTATTAATAATTATGAAAAAACAGAGGATGTAGAGGTTCGCAAGAACTATGGAACATTGAGTAGTATAGTTGGAATTATATGTAATATTGTTTTATTTGTAGTAAAATATGTAATGGGAATTATATCTAATTCTATATCTATAATTTCAGATGCATTTAATAATTTATCCGATTGCGCTAGTTGCTTAATATCATTATTTGGATACAAACTCGCAGCAAAACCTGCAGATAAAGAACATCCCTTTGGTCATGGAAGAATGGAATATGTTGTATCGATGATTATTGCGGCGGTGATTTTATTAGCAGCATTTGAACTTGCTAAAGATTCAATAAATAAAATTATTAATCCCGAGGAAGTTAAGTTTAGTATAGTAGTGTTGGTTTCACTAATACTATCAATTATAGTTAAGCTTTGGATGGCAGTGTTTAATTTTAAATTGGGGAAGACTGTTGAATCATCTGTTATGTTAGCTACATCTAAAGATAGCAGAAATGACGTAGTTGCAACATTTGCAACGATAATATCATTAATTGTATCAGGCTTTTTTCACCTTTCTGTTGATGGAATTATAGGAGTAGTAGTTTCGTTATTTGTATTTTATTCCGGACTAGAAATAATTAAGGATACAGTAAATGAATTATTGCGGCAAACCTATAGATGGAAGCATGGTAGAAAAAATTACAGAAGTTATTTTGCAAAATGAACATATTATAGGAGTGCATGATTTAATTATTCACACTTATGGACCAGGGAATATGATTGGGAGTTGCCATGTAGAAGTAAAAAGTAGCGAAGATATTGTAGTAATTCATGACATTATAGATGAAATAGAAAGAAAGATTCATGATGAGTTAAATATACTTATGACTATACATATGGATCCAATTGAAACTGACAATATAATAATTAATAAATTTAAAGAAGGAATAGGAGATATTTTAAGAGAGATTGACCCAGAGTTAAGTTTTCATGATTTAAGGATGGTTTCAGGAAATACTCATACAAATTTAATTTTTGATGTAGTAGTTCCATATTCTTGTAAATTCTCTAATTCTGAGATAAAGAATATTATTGATAATGAACTTAAAGATGATAGCCACGAGTATTACACGGTTATTACTTTTGACCAAAAATTTGTAAAATAAAAGTGAAATGAGAGCGGGTAATTTATTAAAATTATCCGCTTTAGTATGTGTATTAATCCGCCACATCTTGCTTGGTGTTTATATATTTTTTTTCTTAACCTCCTCACCTTCGTTTCAAAGTTTTAGAAAGCCTAAAATAGTTTCTACAAACGTTCGGTTGCTCAAAACTATTTAAGGCTTTCTACTACTTTTCAACTTTAAGAACTCGTCGATTAATAAAAAAAATATATAAACACCAATGTGTGGCTATTTTTTACTTTGTTTTAGAAAAAATTATCTAATAAATATGTTGATATATCTAAATCATTTATTACATTCCTTGTTTCAATACAAAAT
>JAUNSP010000070.1 GCA_030539155.1 Clostridia bacterium | reverse complement strand
AATTACTTAAAAATAGCAGAGGTGCGGAAATTTTTTCGGGCTCTAATTTTGATGTTCAAAATTCCCACAACTGTGGACAAAGTACAAATATGGATTGCGCACAAAATGTGAATAAGGGATCTTGTAACGCAAAAGGTATAACTCTAATTGCGCTAATAATCACTATTGTAATTATGCTAATTTTAGCAGGGATTACAATTAACTTAACATTAGGAGAAAATGGAATTTTCCAAAAAGCAAAATTAGCAAAGGGTCAGTACAAAACTGCAAGCATACAAGAAAAATTAGAATTAGAATTAGCAGCAATGCAAATGGGAAGGCAAACAGATTTAACGGTAGAAGAATACGTAGATGGATTAGAAGAGAAAGGTATTGTATTACAGGAAAATATTTTTCCAAGGGAAACTGAAACAGCAATAAAGATAGGTGAAAAAATATTTGTGGTATATCAAGAAGGAACAAAGATAGAGGTATATCACGAGGAAGGTAATGTAATGATGTCTGATACAAATACTTGGACGAATCCTGACACTTGGCTAAATACAAATATAGACAGGAGTCAAATAAAAACAATACAATTTGAAAAAACTAATATAGTACCAGATGAAGTAGTAGGAAGTAGCAATATAGAGGCAGAAGGTCAAGAAACAGGAGCTGTAAAGTGTTGGTGGACAGAAGAAGCAGGAGGAGTTACAGTAGGAGAAGAAACTAAAACTGCATACAATATTACAATAGGAGCAAATGGAGGAGTAATAGCACCTAGAAATTGTTTAAGATTATTTAATGGAATGGGAAATTTAGAAACTATTAGTTTTGGACAAATACAAAACGATATAAGGGTTAGTAATTTTAGTACAGAAAATACAACAAATATGAGTAGGATGTTTTATGCATGTTCTAAATTAGGAAGTTTAGATTTATATGAAAAGTTTGATACAAGTAAGGTTACTGATATGAAGTATATGTTTAGGCGTTGTGGGTTATTGGAAAGATTAGATTTAAGTGGGTGTAATTTTGATACAAAAAATGTAACAAATATGGATAGAATGTTTTGTGAGTTATCATCATTAATATATTTAAATTTGGGGAGTAAATTTAATACACAAAATGTTAGGGAGATGCAAGTAATGTTCTATGGTTGTGGCAACTTAACGGATTTACAATTAGGCGATAATTTTGATACGGGGAATGTAACCGATATGAATAATATGTTTTTTGGATGTGGCAATATTACTCATTTAGATTTAGGTGAAAAATTTAATACTCATAAAGTAAAGAGAATGGATAGCATGTTTAGAGGGTGCAGTAAACTAGAGTCGCTAGATTTAAGTGGTTGTAATTTTGATACAAGTAATGTAACCACTGTGAATAGAATGTTTTGCACATTATCATCATTAAAATACTTAAATTTAGGGACAAAATTTGATACAGGAAAAGTAATAGATTTTGATGTTGTTTTTGCTGAAAGTTTTATTAATGGAGACTCAGAAAATAAGACTACTCTAAATTTAGGAAACTTTGGTAAAAATCGAACGCAATTGCAAAGTGATGGGCTAATGTTTTATGGTTGGAGTACTCAAAGAGTTAAAAATTGTAATTTAATAATAGAAAATGAAGCAAAAACATGGTTTTATGAAAAATCAGTTACAAGTGATGCAAGCTGGAATTCTGTAAATGGGATACAGTACTAAGAGTTTAGGAAAATGTATATAGAAGGCTGAATTTGAGAGGAGTTTTTTAGGCTAAGAGCAAACCACCCGTAAAACGGGTGGTTATGATTTTTACTTAAAACTTCTTACAGCCGAAACAATCTTTTTTCATTTCTTTTTCAAATTTGTATTCTTTTTCATTTTTAAAGTCTTTTTCAAATTTGCAATCTTTTTCCTCTTTACAGTCTTTAAATGGATGTGGAGGAGGGCAATCTAATTTTGTTCCCTTTAAACAAGAACCTTCTTTTTCACATTTTGTACATACTTTACAATGTTTTACTCTGTTTACCCATATTTCAATCTCATAAAATCTGTTTTCACATAAAGGTCCGAAAACGAACTCTCCGTGTTTGTCAGTAAACGTGTGAGAAACTGGCTTCCTTTCTTCTTTTCCATGTTCGAAACCAATCTCAATTAATTTTACCACTGCATCACAAACTGGATCTTTGTAGCAATCTTTAACAATTCCATATATTACATTACGATTATCTGTTGGAAGTGTTATGTCTAAATCAAATTGTTTACCTTCTTCAATATTCCCATCAATTTTTACTACGGGGCATACATGCTTTTCATATTCCATATTAATCACCTTTTTTACTATATTAATACGATTTTTAACGTATTAATATAGTATATGAATTCTATATTGTAAATGACAAACAAAAAAAGGCTACGCATTAAAATAATGCACACAAAAATTTTAAAATTTTTGACGCACGAACGAAGACGTGGCATGGGGAGAATTTTAAAATGTTTAGATCTATTAACTATGCCACTTTCGTTATATAATAGGAAAGGATACTTTCCTATTATATAAAAAGGCTATGCCTTAAACTAATGCACACAAAAATTTAAAAAATTTTTGGCGCACGAACGAAGACGTGGCATGGGGAGAATTTTAAAATGTTTAGATCTATTAACTATGCCACTTTCGTTCTAATTATTTAATATTAGAATAATATTATAGTAAAGAGGGGTTGGTATAATGTTTCTTGTATTTAATAAGGATAAAATATGTTCGTATTTAATAGCTTTATCTACGGTAGTGGTGTTATTTGCAATGGGAGTAATGATTAATAATGACGTTGCGGAAACTTCTACAACCAATATAGAGGAGAATACGAATAATGAGATTAATATATTACAAAATAATGTTACATAAACACTGAAAAAATAATTTTAAGTCTAGAAAAAACATAAAAATACACTAAAAAACGAATAAAATTTGCAAAAAAATGAAAAAATTAACAATTTATGTAGACAAAACCAAAAAAATGTAGTATAATAGGTGGAGTAGACAGTTTCAAGAATTACTTTAGATAAAAATAATATTATAAAATATGAGGAGGAAATAAATTGGAAACAAATTATTTAGAGAATAACTACTTAGCATTAGTAGGAAAGGTAACAAGTGACAAAATATTTAGTCACGAAATATACGGAGAAAAGTTCTATGTATTTGACTTAAGTGTTCCCCGTTTAAGCGGTAACGCAGACATAATCCCAGTAACTATTTCAGAAAGATTATTAACAAGTGATACTTTGAGATTAGAGAGAAATTTAAGAATTGAAGGACAATTTAGATCTTATAATAGTTATGAAGGGGAAAGAAGTAGATTAGTATTAACTGTATTTGCAAAGGAAGTAGAGGAACTTGAAGATGGTGAAATAGAACCAAGTAAAGATTTAATTACAAATGAAGTAACTTTAAAGGGATTTGTTTGTAAGGAACCTATATATAGGAAGACACCATTTGGAAGGGAAATAGCAGATTTATTAATGGCTGTAAATAGAGCTTATGGAAAGTCAGACTATATACCTATCATAGCATGGGGAAGAAATGCAAGATATTGCGAAAATTTACCAGTAGGTTCAGAAATAAAAATAGTAGGTAGAATACAATCAAGAAAATATGAAAAGAAACATGAAGATGGTACTATAGAGACAAAAGTTGCCTATGAAGTATCTGCAGGAAGTTTAGCAATAATTAATATAAAAGAAAAGGATGAAATGGAAGATTCAGAAGGAGTTTCAGGAGACGAAACTGTAGATAATCAGATAGAAAATACTACACAGGAGAGTAAGGAAGTAATATAAAATATTGTATTTATGGCAAAAAACTTAAATAATAAGAAAAAGTAGAATTGGGAATAATTATATTTTCAATTCTACTTTTTTTTGTTATATAATAGGAAAGTAACCTTTCCTATTATATAACAAGGGCTTCGCCCTAAATTAGTGCACACAAAAATTTAGAAAATTTTGGCGCACGAACAAAGATGTGGCATGAAAGGAATTTTAAAAATTTAAAGTGTATTAATAATGCCACTTTTGTTCTTTAAGGAGAGCTTGCGTTGGCAATTGCACACAAATTTACTTTTAGATTAAATAATCTTTGAAATTTTTTAATTCATTAAATAATTTTTCTCTATTTTTATCTGACATAGGAACCAGAGGAAGTCGTGGAGAACCGAAACTATACCCTAAAAGATTCAAAGCTTCTTTGATTGGTATAGGATTTACTTCACAAAATAGAACTTTTATTAAGTCTAAACATTTTAATTGGAGTTCGGTAGAAATTGGAATGTTGCCTTGTTCAAAAAATTTTATAATATTATGAACGTAGTTTGGCGCGATATTTGATAAAACTGAAATAACACCTAATCCACCAACAGAAAGTACAGGTAAAATCATGTCATCGTTTCCGGAATAGATGTGTAGGTTATCCCCACAAAGGTGAGATATTTCAGCGACCTGAGAAATATTTCCACTGGCCTCTTTTATGGCTACAATGTTGGAAATTTTAGATAGCTCTAAACAAGTTTCGGGTAATATGTTTACACCAGTTCTACTTGGTACATTATATAGTATAATTGGAAGATCAGTATTCTTTGCAATTTCGCTGTAATGTGCAATTAAACCATCTTGTGTAGTTTTATTATAATATGGAGTTACTATTAAAACTCCATCTACACCTATCTCTTCTGCAAATTTTGTAAGAGCTATGGAGTCAATAGTATTATTTGAACCTGTTCCCGCAATTACTGGAATCCTATTTTTAGCAACTTTAACTGTAAATTCAATTAACGCTTTTTTTTCGGCAAGGGTCATTGTTGATGCCTCACCTGTAGTGCCACACACAATAATAGCATCAACCCCTTCTTGAATTTGAATTTCAAGTAAGTTTTCATAACTTGCAAAATCAATACCATCTTTAAAGAAAGGGGTTACAATTGCAGTTCCACATCCTTTAAATAAAATTTTTTTCATAAAATCACCTCAATTATTAGTATGTGTAAATGATGAATTTTATTAATGAATTATTTAGTTATAGATTAAAGATTTTTTATCTAAAATAGGTGGAAGCATTGTTATATATTAGTCCGCCATCGTTTTCTATTATATAAAAAGGGCGATGTCATAAACTAATGTACACAAAAATTTTGTTATAGGTTAAGGGTTTTTATGCCTAAAATGTGGGAAATCATTCATATATATGCATTAATCCGCTACACTGGTTGCTATATATGTATTAATCCGCCACAT
>JAUNSP010000015.1 GCA_030539155.1 Clostridia bacterium | reverse complement strand
TCTATGAACGTAAACGTTACATCCCTTGCGGCTGTACACACACACACACACACACGGTTAATTTTAAAGGGGAAGAAAAAGAATTACTTAAAAATGGCAGAGGTGCGGAAATTTTTTCGGGCTCTAATTTTGGTGCGCAAAATTTTAATAACTGCGGGCAGAATTTGGATAAGGGCTCTTGTAACGCAAAGGGTATAACCTTAATTGCGCTAATAATCACTATTGTAATTATGTTAATATTAGCAGGGATTACAATTAATTTAACATTAGGGGAAAATGGTATATTCTTAAAAGCAAAAGATGCAAAGAGGGATTATGAAACAGCAAGTATAAAAGAGCAAATTCAAATGGATTTATCAAATGCAGAAACAAAATTATTAATAAATGGGGGTACAGTTACAAATGGACAGATGGCAGCAACACTCTCAAAATATGGAACAGTAAATTTTGGAACAGGGGATGATATAAATAAGGTAATAGGCTTTACAGTAAATGGTAGATTTACAGCTATTGAGGATGTATGGAGTGGAGTGCAAGAAGTTAAATGGAGTATAAATGGAGAAAATAAAAACGTAAATGCAGTTTTAGATACAGAAGGAGTAGCAGTCCCAGTGCCAACAGGATTTTACTATGTAGGAGGAACAGTAGATAATGGTGTTGTAATAAGTGATGCACCAGGAGATGCATATCAAGAAGGAACAGATAAAACTGCACATACATATAATACAACATTAACAGGAAATCAATTTGTATGGGTGCCAGTAGCAGGAGAGATAGAAAATGCGAGAAGTAAGTTTGTGCTAGACAGGAATTTTCAAGCATCTTTTGCAGATTGTATAGATGTATTAGAGTCTGGGTATATAAATATATTTAAATCACATACACCTGATACATTATATCAAGAAAATGGAGTAAATATAGAAAATACTATTGTAAATAATGATATAGAAAATTATGGTGACATGGCAGAGAGTGTAAATAATTATGGAGGATTTTATGTAGCGAGATATGAGGCTGGTTCAAAAGATGATTCTCAAGATGGAACAGTAGTAAGTCAGGCTAATAAAAAACCTTGGGATAATATTAATCAAGCAAATGCAAAAGCAAAATGTGAGGCTATGTATACAAGTAGTGATTCGATAAATGGAGAGAAAACTTCAGTAAAAAGTTTATTAATGAGTAGTTATACATGGGATGCAACACTTAAATTTATTCAAGAAAAAGGAGATATAAAGGGAGATACTGTATATTATAATAGTACAAGTTGGGGAAATTATAAAAATAGGAGACCAACTAATAATACAATAGAATTTAGTGGATATTATGCAAACAATGGAACATGGGCAAATCTAGCATCTTTTACAGGTAGTGCATGGGCAACAGGAACACAGGGTGACATTGAAACATATGCAGAGTTTTTAAAATTAGGAACAGGAACATCAGAAAGTACAAAAGCAAATAATATATATGATATAGCAGGAAATCTGTGGGAATGGACAACAGAGGTATCAAAAAATGGAGCAGCAAATAATAGGGTTCTTCGTGGTGGGAGTTACTACGACGTTGGTTCGTACAACTCTGCTAGCCGTCGCAATGGTCTCCATTATGTGGCTTACACGGGCCTGGACCTTGGGTTCCGTTCTCAGCTTTTCATCCAGATGTAATTTTAGATAATAAAACATAATAAGCTTAAATAGCACAAAAGCAAGAATTTTACAAAAATTCTTGCTTTTGCTATTATTTTTTCACTTCACATCTTTTTAGTTGGGGTATTGGGTAAATTTAAAACTATCTAAACAATAGGAATATATATAGGAAAAATATAAATACTAAAATTATTCCTTTCCACCTAGTAAGAGTTGATTTTTTAGGTATATACATAAATAACCAAATCATAAGAGTTGATAATGTAAGCAAAATTAGATTTTTATTAAACTCTTGTGAAATAGATAACGGGGTTATTAGTGAACCTAATCCTAATATTAGAAATGAGTTTAAAACACTTGAACCAATTAGATTTCCTACGGCTAAATCTGTATTTTTTGTTACAATTGACACAATGGAAGTAATAAACTCTGGTAATGCTGTTCCGAGAGCTATTATTGTAAGACCAATCACCCTTTGACTAATATTATAAATTTCTGCGATGTTTATGGAGTTGTTTACTACAAAATCTCCACCATATTTTAATAGAACACACCCTATGATAATAAGGGCTACAGATAAAAACATGTTTGTCTTTTTGTCTGGCTTAATATGATTCTTTTTATTTTCTTTATATGTTTCTACTATATCTTTAATCTCAATAATAATAGGATATGCAAGATACAATAAAAATAGTGTAATCAAGAATATGCCATCTATATTATTAATTACTCCAGGTTCACTTCCGAATAAACCAAAGCACATACATAAGATAATTACGGTTGAGGCGAATGCTACGGGAATATGTAAATTTTTTGTTTCTTTAGTTATTGTTATGGGTTTTATTAATGCCATCGTTCCTAAGATGAATAGGAGATTACATAAATCACTTCCTATGGAGTTTCCTATAATTAAATCAATAGCGCTAGATTTTGCAGAATTAACAGTTATTATTAATTCTGGCATAGAGGTTCCTATTGCTACTATTGATAGACCTACTAATATTTCAGGAATATGGAACCTTTTCGCAATATTACTCGCTCCTCTAACCAATAGGTCTGCACCTATAACTAGTAAAATAAGTCCCAAAATTATAAACAATATATTTATTATCATCCTACCACCCTTTCTTTCCACATACTATCATAAGTATTCCGATTTTGCAAGCGTATTCAATCCGTAAATATACTTCGATGTGTGGCAGAATCACATATATATTAATATTTCTAGCCATTTTAGATATAAAAACTTTAACCTGTAACAAATTTTTAAAAAATTTTAAAAAAACCGTAGGAATTTTTTTGTTTTTATGATAGAATAGGGATGGTTAAAATTTGGGGATAGGAGAGTGAAAAAAGAATGCCAAAAACGAAGTATAAAAGAGTTTTACTTAAAATTAGTGGAGAGGCTATTTCTGGGGATAAGAAATTTGGAATTAATCTTTCAACATTAGGAAATATTTGTGAAGAGATTAAAAAAGTTGCAGATATGGGAATAGAAATTGCTGTTGTGATTGGTGGCGGAAATTTTTGGAGAGGTAAAAATGGAAAAGAAATGGAAAGAACGTCGTCTGATTATATGGGGATGCTTGCTACAACAATGAATGCCCTAGCTCTTCAAGATGCACTAGAATCAAGGGGATTAGACACGAGAGTACAAACAGCTATTGAAATGAGACAAATTGCAGAACCATACATAAAAAGGAAGGCTTTAAAGCATTTACAAAGAGGAAGGGTTGTAATATTTGCTTGTGGAACAGGAAATCCATATTTTACAACTGATACTGCAGCAACATTGAGAACGGCAGAAATTGAGGCAGAAGTTATGCTTGTTGCGAAAACTATAGATGCAGTGTATTCAACAGATCCAAAACTGGATAATAAAGCAATAAAATATGATGAGATTACATATAATGAAATATTGAACAAGGAATTAAAAGTTATGGATTCAACTGCAATATCTTTAGCTAGGGATAACGATATACCAATTGTTATTTTTGGAATAGATAAACCAGAAAATTTAATAAAGATTGTAAAGGGCGAAAAGGTAGGAACTTTAATAAAAAAATAGAGAAGGTATAGAGGATTCTATTTTAAGGATAGAATATAAAAAATAATAAATTTGAAAGGGGAGTCATATAATGGAATATGATAAAATTGAAGAAAAGATGCAAAAAACAATAAGTGTTTTTGAAGAAAGTTTAGCAGAGATTAGAGCTGGGAGGGCGAATCCAGCAATATTAAATAAGGTGAAGGTTAATTATTATGGTGTTGAAACTCCAATTAGTCAAGTTGCAGGGATTTCTGTGCCTGAAGCTAGATTAATAGTCATTCAACCTTGGGATTTAAGTATTTTAAAGGAAATAGAGAAAGCAATATTGGTGGCTGATATAGGAATTAATCCAAATAATGATGGAAAGGTAATTCGTTTAGCTTTTCCTGAATTAAATGAGCAAAGAAGGAAAGAAATAGTTAAAGAAATAAAGAAAATAGCCGAAGATACTAAGGTTTCAATTCGTTCAATTAGAAGGGAAGGAATTGATGAAGCCAAGAAACTTCAAAAAGAATCTTTAATTACAGAGGATGAATTGAAGATGGCGGAGGATAAGATTCAAAAAATGACTGATAAGAAAGTTGAAGAAATTGATGTTAAGCTTGGGGCAAAAGAAAAGGAAGTAATGAGTATATAAGAAATGAGAATGGAGTAGAAAGGGAATGGAATTATGGAAAAAATTAATACGTTAAATCATATTGCAATAATAATGGATGGAAATAGAAGATGGGCAAAAGGGAAAGGTTTAGATCCTAAATTAGGCCATAAAGAAGGTGCTGATAATTTAGAGAGAATTGCAAAATTTGCAAATGAGAAGGGTCTTAAATATTTAACAGTGTATGCCTTCTCAACAGAAAACTGGAAAAGGGCTGAAGATGAAGTCAAAGCGTTAATGTTTTTAATGCAATCATATTTGGATAGTTTTTTCAAAAGGGCTGATAAGAGCGACATAAGAATAAAGGTATTAGGTGATATAAAAAAATTGTCAGCAGGATTACAAAATACCATAAATAAAGTTATGGAAAAAACGGAAAATAATGAAGGATTAACTTTAAATATTGCTTTTAATTATGGAGGAAGAGATGAAATTGTTAAAGCTGTAAAAAAGATTGCAATAGCTGCGAAGAGTGATGAGATTAATATCGATGATATTACAGAAGAACTTGTTTCAAATAATTTATATACAGCAGGGCAACCAGATCCAGATTTATTAATACGTACGAGTGGCGAAATGAGAACTAGTAATTACTTACCTTGGCAATTAGTATATTCTGAATTTTTATGGGTTGATAAACATTGGCCAGACTTTTCAGGAGAAGATTTATTATTAGCGGTAGAGGAATATAATAAGAGAACGAGAAAATTTGGTGCTAATTAACAAAAAATGGAAGATGGGGAAAAATAATATGGATATAAAAAGAATAATATCAGCAGCAATAGGATTACCATTAATCCTATTAGTACTGTTTATAGGGAATAAATATCTAATGGATATAGTTATATCAGTAACATCAATAATATGTTTATATGAATTTTATAAGGCTTTTTCAAAAAAAGTAAAACCTATAAAGTGGATAGGTTATGTATTTGCTGTGTCTATAATGTTTATTCATTTGTTACCACAAAATTTCTTAGCGGAAATATATATAGGGATGTTATTGCTGGCAATATTAATAGCTTTTATACAGTGTGTTGTCTCAAAGATGAAATATAATATACTAGATATAGCAGTTACTTTTATTGGTATAATGTATGTGGTACTATCTCTTAGTTTTATTTCCCTTATTTCGGGTATGAATAATGGGAATGTGTATATTTGGATAGTATTTATTATACCTTGGATGACTGATACCTTTGCTTATTTCATAGGAAAAAGGATAGGGAAACATAAAATTAGCACTATTAGTCCTAAGAAAAGTTGGGAAGGTGCAATTGGAGGTTTATTAGGCGCAGTAATCGGTATGAGTATATATTTATTTATCATTAATAGAATTACCCAAGTGGAAATACATTATATAAGTGTTATAATATGTACATTATTAATAAGTATAATTTCACAAATTGGAGATTTTGCCGCGTCAACTATTAAAAGGTATGTAGAGGTTAAGGATTTTGGAAATTTACTTCCGGGCCATGGGGGATTGTTAGATAGAATAGATAGCATAATATTTTGTGCTCCGTTTATATATTTTATTTTAACATTAATTTAAAAGGTGGAGAAAATTAACCCACCTTTCCTATTATATAAAAAGGTTATGCCCTGAACTAATGCACACAAGAATTTAAGAAATTTTTGGTGCACGAACAAAGATGTGGCATGGAGAGAAATTTAAAAGTTTAAAGTGTATTAATTATGCACGTTTGTTCTAAAGGAGGATGAGAGATGATAAGTGCAATAAAGATTATTTTTCTTTTAGGATTCTTAGTTTTTATACATGAGTTAGGACACTTTGTTGTTGCTAAATTATGCAAAGTAAAAATAAAAGAGTTTTCGATAGGTTTCGGACCTTCCATATATACTAAAAAGGGTAGTTATACCATATATTCATTAAGACTTATTCCACTTGGTGGGTATGTTAATATGCTAGGCGAGGAAGAAGATGTTGATGATGAGGGCTCATTTAAAAGGGCAAAGATTTGGAAAAGAATAATTATTGTTGCGGCAGGAGGATTAGTTAATATTATTTTTGCTATATTTGTATATTTTTTACTTGTGTATGGGACGTTAAAGGGTCTACATTCACAGGGGATACTTCAGCTTTCAATATCTGCAGTAGGGGAATTCGTTTCACAAATATTTAATAGTTTAAAATTAATATTTACAGGAGGAGTTTCAATAGATCAATTTGTTGGACCAGTGGGAATTTCGGAGATAATAGTTTCTAGTACAGGAATAAGTGATTATATATATCTATTCTCTGCAATATCTCTATCACTTGGAATAACAAATTTATTACCTTTCCCACCTCTTGATGGGGGAAGGATAATTTTACTCTTAATTGAAAAGATAAGAAAAAAACCTTTAAGTGATTCAGTGGAAGGTAAAATACAATTACTAGGTTTTTCACTACTTATTTTATTATCAATATGTGTAACGTATAATGACATTATAAGGTTATTATAGAACAAAAAAAGTAAAAGGAATGACAGGAAAATGGGGAAAGAAAATACGATACAAAATGTTTTTAAAGATTACAAAACAGATGATTTAAAACTATGTAATGCAGTCATAAATCATTTTAGTCTATATAAAAAATCGAATAAGTTATTGTTAGAATTGGAAACTGAAAATAGGGTTGAAATAAAGGAAATTTTAAATTTTGAACAATATCTATATGATAGATTTGCAATATTGGATGTAGATATAAAATTAAAAACAAAGTTTAAAGAAACATTAGATATTAGGGATGAATGGAAAAATATAATAGAATATATTATAAGTAAAAGTCCCGCAATTAAATTAATATTAGAGGATAGCAAGATTGAAATAGAAAATCAAAAATTAATAGTATATATCTCAATTATAGGAAAAGATATTTTAGAAAAGAAAGAAATAGATAAAAAAATTGAGCAAGTTTTGGAAAATATATTTGCTCAGAGATATAAAGTTAGCTTCATTGAAAAGATAAATGAAAAACAGAGAAATGAATATAAGCAGTATATGGAAAAAATCAAGGTTGAGCGTATCTCTAAATTTAAATATAATGTGAGTCAAAATAACAAGGAGTATACAACAGAAAATGCAATTATTAATTCTAAAGAAACTCCTTGCAAAAATAAAGAGAACTTAAAAAGTAGAGAAGGCAGTTCAGACAAATCACCAGAGATAATATTTGGGAGAAATTTTGCTGCAAAAGAAGCCATAACCAGTATTGATAGTATAACAGGGGAAATCGATAAGATTGTAATACAAGGGGAAGTAGTTAACATATCGGATTCGATTATTGATATAAAGAAAAATAATAAGGTTTTGATTTCTTATGATATATATGACAGAACTAATTCAATTACCTGTAAAAGCTTTATCCCAAAAGAAGGAGCAGGAATAGTATTAAAGAGATTAAAAGAGTCAAAGTCAGTTAGAGTTGCAGGGAAAGCACAATTTGATAACTATACGAAGGAAATATCAATTATTGCTAATTGTATAATTGAATGTGAAGGAATAAAGAAAATTGAGAGGGAAGATAAGAGTGAAATAAAGAGAGTGGAATTGCATATGCATACTCAAATGAGTCAAATGGATGGAGTATCTTCTGCAAAAAGCCTAGTTAAAAGGGCTATGAAGTGGGGTATGAAGTCAATAGCAATAACAGATCATGGTGTAGTTCAGGCATTTCCAGAGGTACATAAATTAGTGGGCAGGGACAACCCTGATATAAAGGTTATTTATGGGGTCGAGGCATATCTTGTTCCAGATATAGGATTGGAAGGAGAGGGCACTAGTCAGGTTAAGAAGTTAAAAAGTTACCATGCAATAATACTCGCAAAAAATTATGTAGGGCTAAAAAATCTGTACAAGCTTATTTCAATTTCACACTTGGATTTCTTCTATAAGAAACCAAGGATCCTAAAATCTATTTATATGAAATACAAGGAAGGGTTGATACTTGGAAGTGCATGTGAGGCGGGGGAATTATATAGGGCTATAGTAGAAAAAAAGTCCGATGAGGAAATTGAAAATATTGCAGAAACCTATGATTATTTAGAAATTCAACCTATTGATAATAATATGTTTATGGTTAGAAATGAAACTGTTCCTGATAGAGTGGCACTTCAAGATATAAATAAGAGAATCATAAAACTTGCTGATAAGTTAGGAAAATTAACAGTGGCTACATGTGACGTTCACTTTTTGGATCCAGAAGATGAAATATATAGGAGAATACTAATGGCTGGACAGGGGTATTCCGATGCAGATGAACAGGCACCATTGTATTTAAGAACTACAGAGGAAATGCTAGAGGAATTTGAATATTTAGGAGAAGAAAAGGCTTATGAGGTTGTTGTAACAAATACGAATAAGGTTGCCGATATGTGTGAGCAGATTAGTCCAATATCTTCTGAAAAATGTCCTCCACATCTTCCAAATTGCGAAGAAGATATAAGGAATATTGCATATTCAAAGGCTCATGAATTATATGGAGAAATTTTGCCGGATATAGTAAAAGAAAGGCTAGATAAAGAGTTGGAATCTATTATAAAAAATGGCTTTTCTGTTATGTATATTATTGCACAAAAATTGGTGTGGAAATCAAATGAAGATGGATATTTAGTAGGATCAAGGGGAAGCGTAGGCTCATCATTTGTTGCTAATATGACTGGTATAACTGAGGTTAATTCGTTGAGTCCACATTACAGATGTCCAAATTGTAAGTATTCGGATTTTTCAGATCATGGGGTAAAAAATGGTTTTGATTTACCAGATAAGGAATGTCCAAAATGTGGTACAAAGCTCGTAAAGGATGGTATGGATATACCTTTTGAAACTTTCTTAGGGTTTAATGGGGACAAGGAACCTGATATAGACTTAAACTTTTCAGGAGAATACCAAGCTAAGGCTCATAGATACACAGAGGAAATTTTTGGTAAGGGGACAACATTTAAGGCGGGAACCATAGGAACGATAGCAGATAAAACTGCTATAGGGTTTGTAAAAAAATATTATGAAGGAAAAAGCACTATAATTAGTAATGCGGAGACTTTAAGAATAGCAAAGGGATGCACGGGAGTAAAAAGGACCACGGGGCAGCATCCAGGAGGAATAATAGTAGTTCCAAAAGGTAGAGAAATTTTCGAATTTTGCCCGGTACAGCATCCAGCAGATGATTCTAAGTCAAGTATAATAACAACACACTTTGATTATCATTCAATAGATCAGAACTTACTGAAATTAGATATTCTAGGTCATGACGATCCAACTATGATAAGGAATTTACAAGATTTGACGGGAATAGATCCATTAACAGTTCCTCTTGACGATCCTGATACTATGTCAATTTTTCGTTCACCTAAAATTCTTGGAGTGACTCCACAACAAATCCATTCAGAAGTTGGAACTTTTGGGGTTCCTGAGTTTGGTACAAAATTTGTAAGAGGAATGCTTGTGGATACAAAACCAAGTACGTTTGAGGAATTAGTTAGAATTTCAGGATTATCGCATGGTACAGATGTATGGCTAAACAATGCTCAAGATTTAATTAATGCTGGAACAGTAAGACTGGACGAGGCAATATGTACTAGGGATGATATTATGATATATTTAATAAAAAAGGGATTGCCTCCTAACCCTGCTTTTAAAATAATGGAATCAGTTCGTAAGGGGAGAGGATTAACCGAGGAACAAGAAAATTTGATGTTAGAACATGGAGTACCAGAGTGGTATATACAATCTTGCAAAACTATTAAATATATGTTTCCAAAAGCACACGCTGTCGCTTATGTAATGATGGCCGTTAGGATAGCTTGGTTTAAAGTTCATTATCCCATGGAATACTATTCATCATTTTTTTCAATAAGGGCTTCACAGTTTGATAATGAGATAATGTGCAATGGAAAAGAGAGAGTAAAAGGTAAAATGAAGGAAATAGATTTACTTGGGAATAGTGCAATTCCGAAAGATAAGGAAATGTATCCAGTATTAGAACTCGTATTAGAAATGTACGAAAGAGGGATAAAGTTTTTACCGATAGATTTATATAGATCTCATTCAACGAAGTTTCAAATAGAGGAAGGTGGGATACGACCACCATTAAATAGTATACAAGGATTAGGTAATGTAGCTGCGGATGGGATTGAATCTGCAAAGAAGGACGGAAAATTTATGTCTATTGATGATTTAAAAATACGTTCGAAAGTTGGAGATTCGGTTATAGAAATGTTAAACAAGGTAAATTGTTTAACAGGGTTGCCAAAAAGTAATCAAATTAGTCTTTTTTGATAAAAGAGTGAGGGGAAAAATAAATGGAGATTTTATATGTTTTAACAAATATTATTTTATTTGGAGTAGTATTATTAACAAAAAGAAAAGATACGAAGATTGATTTATTTAGTACAATAGCTGTAGTGGTAGTATTAAAATTCTGTTATAATGTATTAATATGCTATATTGATAACTTAATTAAGGTGCCTATAACACTTCTTACATTAAGCGTTCAGAATTTGTTATTTAGTGGAATATTCATCTTTAAAATAATTAGAACTAGGGAAGTTCAGAAATATTCTTTTGATAAAAAAGATGGTATGTTTTTAATAATAATAGCTATAGTATTTTTTACATTAGTTTGGAAAATCTATGGTTTCCCAATAGCAATTAGGTATTATAGTTTCTCGGATTTTGTAAATCATTTGAGTTATTCCTTGAATTTTAGTAATAAGACGGAGTTACTTAATAGTTTTATTAGGCCGGGTGCTTACGTAAACACTGGGATTTTATTTAAGGTGTTAGCACCATTTGTAGATACTTTTGATTTGTATAAAGTCTATATTTTAGGTGATATGATATGGTTAGTGATGCAATCAATAATGATGTATATCCTCTCAAAGAAATATATAAAAAATATATTTTCTTTTATAATTGTTGCTATATTATCTGTACTATTTATTTTATCGTATCCTTTAAATAGCATCCTTTTTGGATTTTCCTATCTCTCACTTGCAATGCTTATGATAATTACCCTAGGGGTGGTGATGGAAAAACATGAAGACGGGGAACTCCCTAAATGGACATGGTGGGGATGTTTAGCGTTGATTAATTTTGGAATAGCGTTTTCATATTATTTTCTTTTACCGTTCATATACTTGTCAATTTTTATATATAAATTGTTTGAAACATTGCAAAAAAATAAAAAAGTAATATCTATGGAAAATATAATATTTAGTTTAATAGTATTTGTAGTCCCAGCAATTGCAAGTATTCAATATCATTTTTTAAGTAGGATAATTAAATCTGGAACAGAATCGCTTGTAAAACAGGCAACATTAGAAGGGGCTATTCATAATTCACTATATGCGAACTTTTTATTGTTGTTGCCTTTTATTGCTTATTATATCTATAAGGAAATAGTTGGCTTGAAAAGAAAGAAATTAACTGACAATAAAGATAAAAATATATTTAGAAGTAAGATGGATTTTTCTTCTATAATGGTACTTTCAACCCTTTTTTATATTATAGTAACTTTTATAGTAAATAGATGTGGCCTTTTATCAGATTATGGATTTTTTAAGACATATTATGCATTTTGGTTATTTGCATTTTGTGTATTTATTAAGGGGATTTTCTTACTTTTAAATCAAAAGGGATTAAAGAAATATCTCACTATGGTGTTTATGATATTTTATATAATAGTTGCAAGTTATAAATTTATATGTCCTAATCTGAGAAATTTTGTTAAGGATTTTAGGGGCGTCGAAGGAGTACAAGATTGCTTTGAATTATTTGAAAATAATGGAAATGTTATAAAAAGGACAGATTATTTTTATAATACCTTAGAGTGTGATTTAATTAAGTTTGTTTACGAGAATATTGATTTAGAAAATGATAAGATACTATTATATACATTTTGCGGGCAAAACGAAAAATTCTTCAATATATTTTACAAGACCAATAAAGGAATAGGTTTTAATAGTAAGGAATACAATCAGACAAGAGATAACGGATTATATAAATACATTCTATATATGGGGCGTAGTTTAAAAAAACATAACATAAAAAGGGAAGAAGTGGCAGACAAAATGATTTTATTATATGAAAATTCATCTGGGGCAGTTTATGAAAATCCTAATTATAATAAATAAAAAGATTATGAGGGAGAAAATAATTTTCTTCCTCTAAATATTTGCAAAAAAATTGAAAATGTAGTATGATGTAGAAAGTATAAAGAGGGAGGAATGAGACAGATGAAGATATTAGCAGTAGGAGATTTAGTAGGAGAGAGTGGCGTTGAAAAATTAAAGAGGGTTTTACCAAGTTTAAGGCAAAAGGAAGCTATTGACTTCGTCATTGTAAATGGGGAAAATTCAGCAAATGGTTTTGGTATTACGAGAAAAATATTTGATGATTTACAAAGATTAAAGGTTGATGTAATAACTATGGGGAATCATACATGGGGAAAAAAGGATATTTTTGATTTTATAGATAATGATAAAATAATTAGGCCCGCAAATTATTCTAAAAACCTACCAGGAAAAGGTTATGGGATATATGAATGCAAGGGTAAAAAAATAGCAGTAATTAATTTAATTGGAAGAGTCGAGATGGGGATTTTATCGGAAAATCCATATTTCGTGGTTGAAGATATTATAAATAGAATAAGGGAAAAAGTAGATTTTATAATAGTAGATTTCCATGCTGAGGCGACCGCTGAAAAGGTTGCAATGGGATATTTTCTAGATGGTCGAGTAGATGCTATTTTTGGTACTCATACACATGTCCAAACTGCAGATGAAAAAATAATGGAGAAGGGAACTGCTTATATAACAGATATAGGAATGACGGGACCTAAAGATTCTATAATAGGAATGGACAAAGATGTTGCACTAAAAAGATTTTTGTACTCTATTCCAGAAAGGTATAAATTAGCATCAGGGGAGTGTTGCTTTAATGGTTGCATATTTGAAACTAATGTCGATGATTGTAAGATAGTAAAAATATATAGAATAAATTAAGTTTGAATGTCGAAAAATGTCGGAAAATAAAATTTTTTGTCAACGAAAAGTTTAACAAATTTTGGAAAAAATATAGACTTTTTCCAAAATTTGTAATATAAATATATTTGTTAACACACAAATATAAAAAATAAAAAATTAGAGGAGGCAAAAGATGGAAATTTTAAAAATCTCATCAAAATCTAATCCTAATTCAGTAGCAGGAGCTATAGCAGGATTAGTAAAAGAAACAAATAAGGCAGAAATGCAAGCAATTGGAGCAGGTGCATTAAATCAGGCTGTAAAGGCAATAGCAATTGCGAGAGGCTTTGTGGCACCAGCAGGGGTTGACTTGATTTGTATTCCAGCATTCGCAGAAGTTGAAGTGGAAGGAGAAGATAGAACAGGCATAAAATTGATAGTAGAGACAAGATCTTAAAAGTTAAGAAAAAAATAATGGGGGCAAAGTTATTCTATAACGATGTCCTTTTTTATATAATAGGAAAGTTCTCCTTTCCTATTATATAAATTTCACAACTACCTTGCAACGACTTCTAATAAAAATTATTGAAAAAGACTTGAATTTTTATTTCTTATAGTATAAGATAAGAGAGGAAAAAACAAATAAAAGGAGGGTATGATTATAATAATATTCATACAGGGTAATTATGAGAGATAATGTTTTTAAATATATTTTTATAGCAGTTTGCATTGGATTAGTTTTCTATGCTGTATATTTATTAAATGTTAAAGAGGATAATCAACAAAATATAAGTCCTACAGAAGACATTCAAGAGGAAACTAGTCAGGATTTAAAATTAGGGATATCTAATTTTGATACAATTAACCCAATTGTTACAGCAAATAGAGAAGTACAAAAACTGAACAAACTAATATTTGAACCATTAGTAGAGGTAGATGAAAATTATGAATTAAAAATGTGTTTGGCAACTGAGGTTTCCAAAACAGGAAATAATATTTATCTAATAAAGTTAGATACGAATGCAAAGTGGCATGATGGACAGTCAGTTTGTGCCAAGGATGTACAATTCACTATAGATAAATTAAAGGAGAGAAATTCGTTATATTCATATAATGTTAAGGATATAACACAGGTTGAAGTAGTAGATTCAAGTATGGTAAAACTCTATTTGTCAACTGATGTGCCATTCTTTGAATATAATTTAACTTTTCCTATATTATCTAATTTTTATTATTTAAACGAGGACTTTTTTACATCACAAAAGATTCCAGTGGGTACAGGAAAGTATAAAATAAAGGAAATACAAAGTAGTTATATCCAACTAGAAAAAAATGAAAATTGGAGAAAGATAAAAGAGTTTAATTCGAAAATAAATAATATAAGGATAAACATTTTTTCTGAAATGGGGGAGGTTTATAATAGCTTTAAAATTGGAAATATTGATTTTATTAATACTAAAAATTTAAATGTTGAGGAATACATAGGAAGTATAGGTTATAACAAGAAGGAATATAAAGGAAGAGAATTTGATTATCTAAGTTTTAATTGTGCAAATGGAGTTTTGAAAAATATTGAAGTTAGGAAGGCTATTGGATTTGCTATCGATAAGGCTAATATTGTTTCAGAAGTTTTTAATAATAAATATTATGTATCAGAATTTCCTTTAGATTATGGGAGTTTCCTATATAATAAAGATAATGCTAGTTCTGGTTATAATATAGAACAGTCAAAGAAAATTCTGATTGATGCTGGGTGGGAATTAAAAAATAATGTATGGCAAAAGAAAGTCGATAATAAGTGGATTAAAACAAAATTTGATTTAGTTATTAATTCTAATAATGAATATAAATCTAAAGTTGCACAAATAATTAAACAGCAATTGGGACAAATCGGAATTAGTATAAATATTGTGGCTGTATCCCAAGACAGATATAATGATTATCTATTAAATAAAAATTATGAAATTATATTAACAGGTGTATATAATTCATATAGCCCAGATATAGAAAAATTCTTTAAGGTAGGTAATATTTCTAATTACTCAAATGATGAAATAAATTCAATATTAGATGAAGTGAGGAATATTTCGGATAATGGAAGTTTAAAATCAAAGTATAGTAAAATAGAGGAAATATATAATAAAGAGTTACCATTTGTTAGTTTATATAGGAATAAGAAGATAATTATTACAAATAAAAATTTATTTGGGGATATACGTGTGAATAATTATGATTATTTTTATAATATCACAAATTGGAAAAGATAGATGTTATAGTTAACCTATACGATTAAATTAAAAAAATATAAAAAAAGTGTTGACAAATATAAAAAATTAATATAGAATTATACAAACACTTGTTTTAAAAGTGAAAAGAAAGGAATGGAGAAAAAATGAAAACAGAAAACACAGAAAGAATGAAAGCTTTAGAGGTAGCTATGGGGCAAATTGAAAAACAATTTGGAAAAGGTTCAGTAATGAAATTAGGAAATTATTCGGCAATGAATGTGGAGGCAATTCCAACAGGAGCGCTTAGTTTAGATGTTGCATTAGGAATAGGGGGAATACCAAGAGGTAGAATAATAGAGGTCTTTGGACCTGAATCATCAGGAAAAACAACGCTTGCACTTCATATGATAGCAGAGGCTCAAAAAGCTGGAGGGGAAGCTGCGTTTATAGATGCAGAGCATGCCTTAGATCCTATATATTCAAAACATTTAGGAGTAGATATAGAAAACTTGATTGTTTCACAACCAGATACTGGAGAACAGGCACTTGAAATTACAGAGGCATTGGTAAGAAGTGGAGCTTTAGACATCGTAGTAGTTGACTCTGTTGCAGCGTTAGTTCCAAAGGCAGAAATAGATGGAGATATGGGAAGTGTTCAGATAGGTTTACAAGCGAGACTTATGTCTCAAGCTCTTAGAAAATTAGCAGGAGTAATAAATAAGTCAAAAACGGTAGTAGTGTTTATAAATCAGTTAAGAGAAAAAGTAGGAATTATGTTTGGAAATCCTGAAACAACTCCAGGAGGAAGGGCTTTGAAATTTTATTCTTCAGTTAGGTTAGATATAAGAAGAATTGAAAGTATAAAGCAAGATGGAGAAGTTATAGGAAATAGAACTAGAGTTAAAGTAGTAAAAAATAAAGTTGCACCACCTTTTAGGGAGGCAGAGTTTGATATTCTGTACGGAAAAGGTATTTCAAAGGAAGGCAATATTATTGACTTAGCAGTAACATTAGATATTATAGAAAAAAGTGGTTCATGGTTTAGTTATGATGGAACAAGGATTGGACAAGGTAGAGAAAATGTGAAAAAATACCTAATGGAGAACAAAGAAATAATGAAGGAAGTTGAGAAAAAAGTTCGTGATAATTATGAAAAAGCCTTTGAAAAAAGCTTAGGCGATGAAGAGGAACAAGAAGATGAAAATGAAAATTTAGATGAAAATGATTAAGGAGAAGAATATGTTTTCAGAGGAGATTTTAAGAAAATTTGAAGAATTTGATAAATTAAAAACAAAAGTATTAAGGTATATTCTTTATAGAAAGAGGACAGAACAGGAAGTAAGAAAAAAATTTGAAAAAGAGATAGAATCCGATGTATTAAATACTATAATAGATGACCTAAAACAAAATAGCTATATAAATGATGAAGAGTATATAAAGTGTGCAGTGAGAGAACAGATGAATTTAAATACACTTTCTATAAAAGAAATTAAGTATAAGTTATATACAAAGGGATTAAAAAATAGTATAATAGAATCATATATAGAAAGAAATATGGATGAATTACAGAAATATGAGGAAGATTCTGCAAAAAAAATATTTGAAAAGCAAATAAAAAATAAAGAAATTGAAAGTGTAAAAATATTTCTTTTAAGGAAGGGTTATAAAAAGGAGACCATAGAAAAGGTAAGTGAATGAAATGCAAAATATTTTAACTTTAGAAAGCAAAAAATATGAAATAAAAATAGAAAATTTTGAAGGACCACTAGATTTATTATGCCACTTAATAGAAAAAAACAAGATGAATATTCAGGATATAAAAATAGGCGAGATTACAGACCAATATATAGAGTATATAAATAATATGGAAAAATTGAGTTTAGAGGTAACTAGTGAGTTCTTGTTAATGGCATCAACCTTATTGTATCTAAAATCAAAAAATCTTTTACCAAAAGTAGTTGATGAAGAAAAAGAAATTACTGAGGAGGAACTTTTACAAAGAATTATAGATTATAAGAGATATAAAGAAGTAACTAAACTAATAAAACAAAATTATGAGATTTTTTCTAAAAGAATATTTAAAAATGAGGAGAAAATAGAACTTCAAAAGCAAAAATTAGAAAGAAATTATGAGAAAGATATTATAGTAAAAAAGTATGAAGAAGTTATAAGAAAGAATAAAGAAAGATTAAATCAAAATGCAAAAAATATAGATAAAATAGCAATTACAGACACTTATACAGTTGGCGAAAAGGTAAAAGAGATGTTTAAGGAAATGATTAGGAGAAATAAGTTTACCTTCAATAAATTATATACAAAATCAAGGTGTAGTAGTCAAGAAATAGTTACAGCATTTACGGGATTATTAGAATTATCTAAAAGGAGTAAGGTAAGGACTGAGCAACAGCATTTGTTTGGTGAAATCACTGTTGAAAAGAAAGTGAAAAAAAATAAATCTTAGAAAAGGAGATGTATTAAAAATGAACTTAAGAAAAAATAATGGGATTACGATGGTATCTTTAGTGTTAACAATTATGATTTTACTGATTATAACGGGATGTGTATTATCAATAAAAAATCCGTTACCTTCTGCTAAAAGATTATCAAATTTCAAGAATGATTTATTAAAACTTGAAAAATGTGTTGACGCATATTATTTACAAAATAGTACTTTACCAATCTTGGAAAATATATCTTATACTAATATTTCAATGCTTACCGGAACGATAAAAAATCCAAATGATAACGAAAATTATTTTGTTATAGATTTAGATTTATTAGTAGATGATTCTAATAGAAGGATAACTTTAAATTATGGAAATGATGGATTTTCAACAATAAAAAATGGGGGAAACTCAAGGGATGTATATATAATAAATGAGAGTACACACACTATATATTATCCTAACGGAGTGGCACATGAGGATATAACGTATTATACTAAAGAAGATTCATATGCTCAAATAGAGCTAAATGATATAGTAAACAAAGTTACAATGAGAAGTAGCGACGAAATGATTGAGTATGCTGGACCAGGAGACACTATCACCGTTACGGTAGAACTAAAAAGGGAATTTAATACAACCGTAACTGCAACTATAGCAGGAAGATCAGCATCAGTTAGTAGTAATGAAAACGGGAAAATATATACCGCAACCTATGAAATATCGCCTTCGGAAACGTCGTTGCCTACAGGGAATTTAACATTTAGTATAGAAGGAATAACGCAGCAACCAATAACAACGGTGACAGAGGGTAGGGCTGTAACATATTCAGATTAATAAAAAATAAAAAATAGGAGGAAAAAATGTTTAAAAGAGAAGGAGGTATAACGACCGTAAGTTTAATAATTTCAATTGTTGTTATTTGTATTTTAGCAATGATTTCAATTAGGGTTGTTATAGAGCAGGAATACATAAACCACTCAGAAGAGGCCGTAGATACAATACAGAATACACAGGAAACTGTAGAAAATACACAGGAAAATATTTTGGAAGACATAATGTAACAATAAATTAAGGGTTTTTGAAAATTTTTGTTTACATATTACGGCAAATAGTGTATAATGGTAGGCATAAGATAAAAGAAGGGAGCTATATGATGAGCGAAGATATTAATAATCAAAATAATAAAATAGAAGAGTTAGAAGATTTAAATCAACTATTAAAAATTAGGAGAGAGAAATTACAAGAATTAAAAAATAAGGGTAAAAATCCGTATGAAATAACAAAATTTGATAGAACACATACAAGTAAAGATGTAATAGAAAATTATGATGAGCTAGAGAATAAGGATGTTACAGTTGCAGGGAGATTAATGGCAAAGAGGATTATGGGAAAGGCATCTTTTGCACACATACAAGATAGTTTTGGAAGATTACAAAGTTATGTTAGTATAAATGAATTAGGGGAGGAAACTTATAAAGAATTTAAAGAAGCAGATATCGGAGACATAATTGGAATAACTGGTTTTGTTTTTAAAACAAGAACCGGAGAAATATCAATACATGCTAAGAGTTTTACTATGCTTTCAAAATCTTTAAGACCACTTCCTGAAAAATTTCATGGATTAAAAGATACAGATTTAAGGTATAGACAAAGATACGTTGATTTGATAATGAATCCTGATGTTAAAAAAACATTTGAATTAAGGAGTCAAATAATAAAAGAGTTAAGAAGAATATTAGAAGAAAAAGGTTATACTGAAGTGGAAACACCAATATTAAATAATATAGTAACTGGTGATGCCGCAAGACCTTTTATTACACATCACAATACTTTAAATTTAGATATGTATTTAAGAATTGCACCTGAGTTATATCTAAAAAGATTAATAGTTGGAGGATTTGATAAAGTATTTGAAATTGGAAGATTATTTAGAAATGAAGGGATGGATATCAAACATAATCCTGAATTTACAAATATAGAAATGTATGCAAGTTATCAAGATTATAAAGATATGATGAACTTAACTGAAGAAATAATTTCTACAATTGCAAAAAATGTATTAGGAACAACGGATATTGAATATCAAGGATTAAATCTAAATTTAGCCCCAGGTTGGAAGAAAATTTCGATGATTGATTCTATTAAGGAAGTAACAGGAATTGATTTTGATATAATAAAAACGGATGAACAGGCTATGGAAGTTGCTAAAAAACTTGGTTTAGAGATAGAAACTGAAAAGTCAACAAGGGGGCACATAATAAATGAAGTGTTTGAAGCAAAAGTTGAAGAAACTCTAATTCAACCAACATTTGTAATTGATTATCCAGTTGAAATTTCGCCACTTGCAAAAAGAAAGGTTGATAAACCAGAATTAACAGAGAGATTTGAATTGTTTATTGGTGGAAGAGAATATGGAAATGCTTATTCAGAATTAAACGATCCTATAGATCAATACGAAAGATTTTTAAAACAAGTTGAGGCAAAGGAAAAGGGCGATGAAGAAGCTGGAATGATGGATTCAGATTTTGTAAACGCTTTGGAATATGCAATGCCTCCAACAGGTGGGTTAGGAATTGGATTGGATAGACTAATAATGCTTTTTACAAATTCAGCTTCAATTAGGGACATATTATTATTCCCAACGATGAAACCACTAAATTAAGATCTAAATATTAGAAAGAGAGGAAACCCTTTATGTTTGGTTTTGGAATAGATAAGAAAACAATTTATATAATTTTAGGAATAATACTTGGAGTAACAGTTCTTGGTAAACTTACTAACCCAGCAAGTTTATTATCGCTTTTATTTGTTATCCCTGGAGTTTTAATAGCAATTACTTTTCATGAGTATGCACATGCAATAGTTGCCTATAAATTAGGGGATGATACACCTAAGTATCAAGGAAGAATTACTTTAAACCCTTTTGCACACCTAGATCCAGTGGGTTCCATTTTATTATTAGTAGCTGGGTTTGGATGGGGCAAACCAGTGGAAATTAACCCTACAAATTTTAATAGAAATATAAAAATGTCTACAGGGGAGGCTTTAGTTTCCCTTGCAGGACCAGTGATGAATTTTATTTTGGCAATAATTTTCGCTGTAATATATGGTCTGATTGAGAGGTTTGTAATTTCGAGTAATATAACAATAAGCATCATTCAAGGAATTTTACTAAGCATAATAGTAACAAATATCGGTTTAGGGATATTTAATCTAATACCAGTATACCCTCTGGATGGTTCAAAAATATTTAAAAATATTTTACCTTATAAAGCGCGAGAGTGGATGGAAGCGAGAGAACAAATATTTTATATAGTATTTATTGTTCTTTGGATATCAGGAATTTTGGGTCAAATAATTACCCCAATAATTTCAGCAGCATTTAATTTATTAATGAAAATAGTATAGAAGGGTTATAGAGGTTACTATTAAAAACAATAAAGAAACTAAAATATAGAAAGAGAGTATAGGATGTTAATATTAGGTATAGAGTCAAGTTGTGATGAAACCTCCGTAGCAGTTGTAAAAGATGGGAGAGAAGTTTTATCAAATGTAATTAATTCGCAAATAGCCATACATGAAAGGTTTGGCGGGGTAGTCCCAGAAATAGCTTCAAGAAATCATGTTGAAGCTATTTCTACGGTAACAAAGAAGGCTTTAGAAAAGGCAGGTGTCAAGATAGAGCAAATAGATGCAATTGCCTGTACCTATGGTCCGGGATTAGTAGGGGCCTTATTAGTAGGTGTTTCCTATGCAAAAGCTTTAAGTTTTGCCTTAGATAGACCATTAATTGGGACAAACCATATTCAGGGGCATATTGCAGCAAACTACATTTCACATAAAGAATTAAAACCACCTTTTTTATGTTTAATTATTTCGGGTGGACATACCCATTTAGTACATATCAAGGATTATAATAGTTTTGAGGTGTTAGGAAAAACAAGGGATGATGCTATCGGGGAGGCTTTTGATAAAGTTGCTAGGGTAATAGGTTTGGGTTATCCAGGGGGACCAAAAGTAGATAAATTAGCAAAAGAAGGAGAACCAAATATTATTTTACCAAAAACACATTTTGATAATTTGGATTTTAGTTTTAGTGGAATAAAAACTTCAGTAATAAACTTGCATCATAAAACTCCCGATGTAAACAAGGCGGATTTATGTGCTAGTTTTGAAAAAACAGTTACAGATATTTTAATAGATAATACATTAAAAGCGGCAAAACAATTAAATATAAATACAGTTGCCTTAGCAGGAGGTGTTTCAGCCAACAGTTATATTAGGCGTAGATTTTTAGAGTTGAAAGATACAAATAATTTAAAAGTATATTATCCGGAGCCGATTTTATGTACTGATAATGCTGCAATGATTGGCTCAGCAGCTTATTACAATTTCTTAAATAATGAAATATCAGATTTGGAATTAAATGCAATACCAAATTTAAAATTGAATTAATATATAGAATAGAAGGTGAAGTATGTCAATTTATGTTATAGGAGATTTACATTTATCATTTAACCAAAACAAGCCAATGGATATCTTTGGAAAAGAGTGGGAAAATCATCCTGATAGAATAAAAGAAAATTGGATAAAAAATGTTAAAGAGGAAGATCTAGTTGTTTTAGCAGGAGACTTTTCTTGGGCTATGTATTTGGAAGAAACATTTGATGATTTTAATTTTATCTCAAATTTGCCAGGGAAAAAATTATTGTTAAAAGGTAACCATGATTATTGGTGGACCACAGTGACATCAATGAAAAAATTTTTAAAAGATAATAACTTCAATAATATAGACTTTTTATTTAATAATAGTTTTTTATATGATAATAAAATATTAGTCGGGACTAGAGGTTGGGCGATAACTGACTCAGAGAATAGTGAGAAAATGTTAAAGAGAGAATCAGCACGTCTTGAACTTTCAATTAAAGATGGAATCAATAAATATGGGGAGGATAAGGAAATAATATGTTTTACTCATTATCCACCATTAATTGATACAAATATTGAGAGTATGTATCAGAACAAGATAATAAATATTTTAAAGAAATATAATATAAAAAAGTGTTATTATGCACATCTTCATGGTACATCCCATAAGGATGCAATTGAGGGAGTTTATGGAGGAATAAATTTTAAGTTAATTAGTGGAGATTATTTAGGTTTTGACTTATTTAAGATATAACAGATAGTCAAAGTTTTTATATTTGTTTACATTAAAAAGATTTATAGATATAGAATATAGAAAACAAAAAAGGGGGAAAAAGTATATGAAAAGTATAGGAAGTTATTTATTAATGATTTTTTCATTTGCATTCTGGATTTTTAGAATAGGAGTCGTATTAGTTGCGCAAGTAGGAGGGGAGTTTGTTGTTCAGCCACTTAATTTAGAAGTGGAAATAATAATGTTATTTATCACCTTACCAATTCTTTTATGGTTAATAAAGAGAAAAATGATTCCTGCAATTTTATATTTGGGGATGTATACAATTTATTTTGGAGTGGATTTATACCAAAAAGTTGTATTATATATGGAAGAAGGCTTGGAATTAGCACAGATGGGAATGACAGCATTTATATCTAGTGTTGCGATGATTCTTGCAATATGTCAGTTTATTAGTATAATCATTTTAGCAGGTAAGGGTGGAAATGATAATGATAAGAAAACAGATTGGTTTTACAAAGATAAAAAATATGATAGAGAATTAGATGAGAGAGCAGATAAGAATAATTATAGAACTTTATAAAAAGGGAGAATAGTAAGTGAAAAATTGTTTTGAAAAATTTAATTGTGGTGGCATGTGTTGTTATGACGGAGTTTATGTAACCGAGAGCGATATTGAAAGAATTAAAGAGTGTATCAAAAGGTATCCGGAATATTTCAAAAAAGAAGAGTATTTTGAAACGAGTCAATGGAAGGATTATAAAGGAAAATTAAAAACTAAAACAAAAAATCGAGATTCTGTTCCAAATAATTATCCAGAACACTTTGAAAAAACAAAATGCATTTTCCAAATGAGTGATGGAAGATGCATTTTAGAATATATAGCATTAAAAAATAATGAATATAAGTGGAAATACAAACCTACATCATGCTATTTATTTCCACTAAAATGTGTAAAGAATAGGTTAATACCACCAATAGAGAATAAAGAAGAAGATGCCAATATATATGATGATTATGATGGCTATGAATCTTGCTTGCCATGTTTTAAACAAAATAAGAATTATAAAGAAACTTTAAAAGAGGAAATAGAGTTTTATAAAAGATTTAAAGAAAATAAAGAAGGTAAAAGAAAGGATTAAAAAATGGCAAAGGTAATATTAATATGTGGAAAAATTTGTAGTGGTAAGACATTTTATAGCAACAAATTAAAAATAAATAATAATGCGGTTATTCTTTCTAGTGATGAATTGATTAGTGATTTGTTTCATCCAAATGAAAATGATTATCATGAACAAATAATAAACAAAGTGCATCAATACTTATTTAAAAAGACCATTGAAATAGTAAATAATGGGGAAAATGTTATACTCGATTGGGGATTTTGGACTAAAAAAAATAGAGAAGATGTTTCTAAGTTATTTAATTCAAAAGGCGTAAAATTTGAATGGCATTATATTGATGTAAGTGATGAAAAATGGCAGAGAAATATAGAAAATAGAAATGGAAGAGTTTTAAGTGGAGATACAAATGATTATTATGTTGATGATGGTTTATTAAAAAAAGTAATTAATAAATTTGAGACACCAGAAAAATCTGAAATAGATTGTTGGATAGAAGAAAAATAAAAAAATTGACATTTCTTGGAGTCTACCAGAGGCTAGAAAAATAGTGAGAAACAAATATAGGAATAACTTGGGAAATATCCAAGATGGTAAATGTGTTGCATATGGGGCATTAACTGGTGAAGAAAGTGCAATAAAATTTATCATAGAATGTAGAAAAGAGGTGAATATATGCTAAACAAAATAATAGAAGTTCAAAATATGCCAGTTAATATAACTAATATAAATGATAATGATTATATTTGTATTTCTGATTTTGCAAAATTCAAAGAGGGAAAATCAAAATCAGATGATATTATTAGAAACTGGTTAAGAAATAGAATTACTTTAGAGTTTTTAGGTACTTGGGAATCTATTTATAATCCGAATTTTAATTCCGTCGAATTCGACGGGTTTAGAAAAAATGCCGGACTTCATACATTTACGTTAAGTATAACAGAATGGTGTGAAAAAACAAATGCTATTGGTATATATTCAAAACGTGGGAAATATGGTGGAACTTATGCACATAAAGATATAGCATTTGAATTTGCATCTGCAATAAGTCCAGTTTTTAAATTATATTTAATAAAAGAATTTGAAAGATTAAAAGAATTAGAAAATCAAAATAGAGAATGGGATGTAAAGAGAATACTTAC
>JAUNSP010000014.1 GCA_030539155.1 Clostridia bacterium | reverse complement strand
TTAATAAAAAAATATATAAACTCCAAGCAAGATGTGGCGGATTAATACATATATAGCAACCAGTGTGGCGGATAATACATATATATGAATAATTTCCTCCATTCTAGGTATAAAAAACCTTAACCTATAACCAAAAAGTCAAAAACATTTGAAAGAATTGTTGACAATAGGGGAAAATTGTGGTATTATATATATTGCAAGTAGTAAATGGGTCAGTAGCTCAGTTGGATAGAGCACAGGCCTTCTAAGCCTGGGGTCGGGGGTTCGAATCCCTCCTGGCTCACCATATACGAAAAAGGAAGTAAATTTAAAGTTTACTTCCTTTTGCATTATATAAAAAATTTTACTAATTTCTATCATATATTCTTTACCAAACCTTAATTACATATAATCTTATAGAATTTTTAAGCACTATATTATATCCTTAATTAGTTGTGTAAAATAATTAGTCGTATTTTTCTTCTCTATTTTCCTTGTATTAATAATATTTACATTTGCAATAACTTCATTTTTTAACAACACCCTTACCGTTCCAATTATTTCCCCTTCTCTTAATGGTGCCTCAAAATTATTTACAGAGCTAATTCTAATTTCTAACGTATTTATCCTATCTTTTCTAACAGAAATAATTTTTTTCTCAACTTCCTCTAACTTAATACTTATATTCCCTAACACTCCCTTATTTACCCTTATCTCTCCTTCATTTGATTTTTTCCATTTATCAAATTCAAACTTAATTTTTTCTTCAATATTTATCTTTTCAAAATTTGCGTAAGCATATTCAACTAATTTTATACTATCCATAGTTCTAAATTTCTTTGTATCAGCCCCTAACACTACGGTAATAATACTTTGGTTCCCCCTTACCGACGAGGTAACTAAACACCTCCCTGCATTATTAGTGAAACCAGTTTTAACACCATTTACTCCTGATAAATATCCTAATAATTCATTTGTATTAGATATTGTTCTTGGATTTCCATTTATAGTTACTGTATAACTCCCTGTTCTCACTATTTCTTCAAATTTCTTATTTTGTAAAGCATAATCTGTGAGACATGCTAATTCGTACGCCGTTGTATAATGATTATCATCATCTAATCCATGTGGAGTAACAAAATTTGTATTATTTAAGTTTAGTTTTGTTGCCTTTTCATTCATCCTTTTTGAAAATTCTTGTAAATCTCCAGCAATATATTCCGCTAATGCTACGGCTGTATCATTTCCAGACTTGAGCATCAAACCATATAATAAATCATGTACGGATATTTTGTCCCCTGACTTCAACCCCAATCTTGATCCCCCAGTATTGGCTGCTTTTTTCGAAACAGTTACACAATCATTCAATTCTCCCTGTTCCAGAACTACTATTGCTGTCATTATTTTTGTAGTTGACGCCATTGCTCTTTTCTCAAAAGCATTTTTCTCATATAAAATCATGTCCGTATCCTTATCGTATATTATTGCCGCCCTAGAATTTAAATTTGGTTCCTCCTCAACTTGTGCTGATGTCTCTCTAATTTCTGTTTCAGTTAATCCCTCTTCTATTAATTCTTCATCAGCATATACCGGAAAACATATTATTAAATTGAATAACGTAACACAAATTAATAAGCTTTTTAATATCATAAAAAATCACCTTTTAAATTATATTTTAAAAAGTGACTTTTATACATTATATATTATAGACTATCAATAATTTCTTTAAAATCTTGTTTTATTTTCTCTATTTTATTTTTTGATTCCTCAAAATTACTACCTCTTATTCCCATGTAAAATTTTATTTTAGGTTCCGTACCCGATGGCCTGACGCAACACCATGCCTCATCTTGTAATTCATAATATAGAACATTTGACTTTGGTAATTTTATAATACTCTCATCCATAGTATTCATATCAATTGACTTTCTTAAATTAAAATCCTTTATCCTAGTTACTTTATAATTACCAATTTTTTCAAGTTTTAAATTTCTCAAAGTACTCATCATATTTTTCATCTTCTCAGACCCATCAATTCCAGGAAGAACAATCGAAAAGCTTTCCTCCTCAAAATATCCATATTTTTCGTACATTTTCAACATTTGGTCCCATAGACCCATTCCTCTTTGTTTATAATATGCTACCATTTCTGCAAACATCATAGTTGAAACTATCCCATCCTTGTCTCTTGAATGCGTTCCAACCAAACATCCAAAACTTTCTTCAAAACCAAAGATAAATTCATTAGACTTTGTTTTTTCAAATATTTTGATTTGCTCACCTATATATTTAAATCCTGTTAAAACTTCCTTTATTTCAACTCCATATTCTTTTGCAATTTGTTCTAACATATTTGTTGAAACTACGGTTTTTATTAACGCTCCATTTTTAGGTAAAATTCCCTTTTCTTTTTTTTGTGATAATAAATATTCCGCTAGGAAAACACCTATCATATTCCCATTAAATCTTATATACTCATCCTTGTTCTTCACAAAAATTCCTATTCTATCTGCATCTGGGTCAGTTGCAATTACAACATCTGAATTCTTTTCTTTTGCTAAATTCAACGCCATTTTAAAAGATTTTTCATCCTCTGGATTAGGGTAATCAACCGTAGGGAAATTCCCATCTGGCTTTTCTTGTTCTGGTACAATAAATAATTTTTCAAAACCTAATTCTCCAAGAACCCTTTTCACTAACCTTGCGCCAGTTCCATGTAACGGTGTATATACTATTGTCACATTTTTCCCCTGCTGTTTAATGGCTTCAATGTTTATTAAATTCTTTTTTATTTCTTCTATATATCTGTCATCCATCTCTTTCCCGATAACATTATATAAGCCTTTCCTAATGGCCTCCTCTTTTTTTATACTCTTCACACCATAATAATCTACCATATTATTAACTTCTTCAATTATTTCAACATCTTTTGGATATGTTATCTGTGCACCATCTTCCCAATATACCTTATATCCGTTGTATTTTGGAGGATTATGACTTGCCGTAATTACAATTCCTGATATGCAATTTAGCTCCCTTACACTAAAAGATAATTCTGGTGTAGAAGTTTCTTCCTCAAAGACATATGATTTTATTCCATTTGCATTTAAACATAATGCTGCAATATCTGCAAACTCCCTTGAATTATTGCGCGAATCATAGGCAATTACGACTCCTCTTTTCTCTCCGTTTTCTTTCTTTATAAAATTTGCTAATCCTTGTGTTGCTTTCATTACGGTATATTTATTCATCCTATTTGTACCACTTCCCATAATTCCCCTAAGTCCTGCAGTTCCGAATTCTAAATTTTTATAAAATCTATCTTTTATTTCTTCTTCATTATCCTTTATTTCTTCTAATTCTCTCCTTGTATCCTTATCAAAGAAATCATTATTTAACCAATCATTGTACTCTAATTTATAATCCATCTTTCTTCCTTCTTTCTATTTTTTCATAAAATCTGTATATAATTTTCTTGCAGTCTCAGGACTGTCCTGCCCCTCTTTATTTTTTATTGGGGCAAATTCTTCCTCCCTTTTTACTCTAAAAATCAACATATCATCGAACTCAGGAAATGTATCGAAAATAAATCCTTCAAATTTGTACGCATTTGGGCTTTCCGGTTTTACAATCTCCCCTTTCTCATTCATATATACAATTTTTTTATGCGCAACATGATATGGTAATTCGAAATCAACCAATCTCTCTATCGCCTCTACACTAAACATATTACAAATTATATGTGATTCTCCATAGGCTAGTTCTCCATCTTCTGTCTTTAAATTTGCCATCTCATCTGTAACTTCTGTATACTCAATAACACTAGGTCTACCATTTCTCAAACAAAATACCCCAACTTTTTCCTCTGGATAGGCCTTAACTAAACTCTTTCCAGCAATTAATACATTTTTAGAAATACTCGCACCAATAAAAATAGGGTCTATTGGTTTTACTAAAATATTATCTACTCCACTAACGAAAACCCATTGTATTCCTTTATTTTTCATATCATCTAAAATACCATTTTTCCTTAGATTTTGAAAAATTCCACCATGTCCATTTGGCGCTTGCTTAACGAAACCATTTTCGTCTAATAGTAATTTTCCATCCTCAGATATTACTGGAAATTGACCTTGCTTGAAGAAAATTATATTTTCACAGTCATATCCAAAATAATTATTTTCCTTAAAAAATTGTCTTGTGTCTCTATCATTATCTTCGCTTGTCATTATATACCAATTAATTGATTTATTAAAATCTTTCTTTGCTTTAATGAAAATATCACATAAAATTCCAAAAATACTTTTATGCGAATCCAATCCTATGTCAAAAGTTCCCTTAGGTCCTGTATGTCCTAACCTTGTACCTTGTCCTCCAGCCATAGTTATCACTGCAATTTTTCCTTGTTCTATCACTGATTTTCCTATATTATAGTACTTCTCAATATCTTGCTTACTTAATTTTTCTTTATCAATATAATCTATTGGTTTTACATCACAATTTCCCATTTCGAACTTTTTATTAGCATTTTTATACAATCCAAATATTTTCTCAAAATCTATTTCTAAAATCTGATTTAATAACTTCTCTTTATCAGTTATCCCCATTTTATCATAAAATGTTAATAACTGCTCTTGATTATATTGTTTTAAGATTTCCCTAACCTCTTCCATATTTTACCTCCTTATTATATGTATATCTTACATCAAATACTATAAATAGTCAAGGATATATTATTATACTTTTAATACTTATATTATGTGTATAATTTATATTTCCTTGACTGCTTTTCTCATTTGTTTACAATATAGTTATCATAAACATCCGTTATTTCTTTTTCACCTGATGTATTTAGAATCTTATCATGTTTATCTAAAACGCTATCCAATTTTCCCACTAATCTTGTAACATCAAAGCAATTCACAATCTTTATTTCACCATCTATTATTTCTTTGTCAATTATTTTATTTAATAGTATATTTGCATTTTCTATATATTTTTCATTTCCATTTATAATTATACATATTTTTTGATAATTTTTTCGTTTTTCTAATATACTACATATTTTTTCGTAATTTAAAGGTATATTTTTCTTCCAATTAATATCTAATATTTTTTCCTTGTCTTCAAAGTTTAATTTTCCAACTAAAGTATCAATATTTTCATATAAATCATTTTCTAAAATTGTAATTACTTTAACCTCCTCTTTTAAATTTTTATTTATGTAAGGTAATAACATTGTCGTTAGATGCCAATCACTTACATAAAAAGCTGCTAATTTAATTAAATTTTTTTCGTTCATTTTTAATATCCTCCTATGTTTTTTACACACTAATTTTATCATTAAATAGTTCATATGTCAACAAAAATCGTTCTTCTTATTTCGAGTAATTTTTACATTATTTTTTTACATTTTTTGATGCACTAATATTATTTTTACCATATATGTATATTTTTTTTAAATAAGTAAATAATTAAAGTATAACTTTTTTGGAGGTGGAATATTTTGAAATTATTCAAATTAAAATCTATTACTATTTTACTTTTATTATTATTTTTATTTATAATTATCTCAGCCTTTTCGTATACTAATGCAATCTCAAATAATATTGCAAATAGTGTTTTCAGATTACATGTCCTTGCAAATAGCGATGATTCTATAGATCAGGATTTAAAGTATAAAGTTCGTGATGAACTTCTAAAATATATGAATTCTTTAATAGAAAATATAAATTCTAAGGAAGATGCTATAAATATAGTTGAATCAAACAAGCAAAATTTTATTGATATTGCTAAGAATACTATAATTCAAAACGGCTTCGATTATGATGTTACGATTGAGATTGGAAATTTTTCTTTTCCAACAAAGACATACGGGAATATTTCATTACCCTCTGGTTACTATGATGCTATTCGTGTAAAAATTGGGGAAGCTAAAGGACAAAATTGGTGGTGCGTAATGTTCCCTCCCCTTTGTTTTGTCGACACATCCTCTGCTATTGTAGATGACTCTTCTAAAGAAATTTTAAAAGACTCACTTTCTGATGAAGAATTTGCATTAATTAATAGTTCCGACTCAAGCGATATAACATTTAAATTTAAATTAATAGAAATGTTTGAAAATATGAAAATACTATTAGCACAAAACTAAAACACTTTTTTTGCACTAAACTTATTGTAAAATCTCCAATTTTATGATATATTTTAATAAATAAATAAGACAATTTAAAATTAGGAGGTTTTGCAGTTGGATAAACTAGTAATTGAGGGTAGTACTCGCCTATGTGGTGAAGTAGAAATAAGTGGTGCAAAAAATGCAGCTTTGGCTATAATTCCTGCAACTTTACTTATAAATGGAGTTTGTACAATAGATAATGTACCAAATATTAGTGATGTAAAAATCTATTGTGATATATTAAAAGAATTAGGGGCAGTTATAAAATGGAATACTCCAAACGAACTAACTGTTGATACGAGAAATATTACATCTTCTCGCGCTCCTGTAGAAAAGACTAGTAAATTTAGAGCATCTTATTACTTACTAGGTGCTTTGTTGGGTAGATGTGGTGATGCACAAGTTGGAATTCCTGGTGGATGTAATTTAGGAGCTCGTCCTATTGACCAACATATAAAAGGTTTTGAAGCCTTAGGCGCAAATGTAGAAACTACAAAAGGTACAATTACTGCAACAGCATCTAGATTAAAGGGTTCATCAATTTATCTAGATATGGTTTCTGTTGGAGCAACTATTAATGTTATGCTTGCTAGTGTTCTTGCTGAGGGAACTACTACAATTGATAATGTTGCTAAAGAACCTCATATTGTAGATGTGGCCAACTTCTTAAATACAATGGGTGCAGATATACGTGGAGCTGGTACAGATGTAATCAAAATTAATGGAGTTAAAGAATTAAAAGGAAATGCTACATATTCTGTCGTTCCTGACCAAATAGAGGCTGGGACATTTATGATTGCTGCTCTAGCGTCAAAAGGAGATATTAATATTAAAAATTGTGTGGCTGAACATTTGGAGTTCGTTACTGCAAAAATTTTAGAGATGGGTGCAAACGTCAGTTGTGAAGGTGATAATATCCATGTTTGGTGTAACAAAAGACCTTCAAAAGTAAATATAAAAACATTGCCTCATCCGGGCTTTCCTACGGATTTACAATCTCAGATAGGCGTTGCTTTGTCTATATCTGAAGGTACAAGTATTATAAATGAGTCAATATGGGATTCAAGATTCCAATATACAGCAGAATTAAATAAAATGGGTGCTAAAATTATCGCACAAGGTAAATCCGCTGTATTTGAAGGAGTTGAAAAGTTATACGGATGTCCTGTATATGCTACAGATTTAAGAGCAGGTGCTGCATTAATAATCGCAGGTATAATTGCAAATGGTACTACTGAGGTTTATAATCTAAATCACATAGATAGGGGTTACGAAAATATAGAAGAGAAATTTAGAAAACTTGGTGCTAAAATTCAAAGAGTTTCTGAATAATAAAGGGGATCATTTAAATGTTTAATTTTTGTAGTTTATATAGCGGAAGCTCTGGAAACAGCTTGTTTGTTGAATCTGATAATACAAAACTTTTAATAGATACGGGAGAGAGTGCAAAGAAGATAATTGAAGCATTAGAAAATATTAATGTAAATATTTCTGATATTAATGCTATCTTAGTAACACACGAACATTTAGACCATGTCAAAGGTCTTGGCACAATTTCAAAAAAATATAATATTCCAGTTTTTGCGAATAGCGAAACCTGGAATTCTATGCCTGTTCAAGAAAATAAAATAAATCCTATTAATAAAAGATATTTTAAAAATGATGAAATTTTGGAAATAAATGATTTAAAAATATTTCCTTTTTCTATTCCTCACGACGCCGCTAATCCTTGTGGATTTAATATTTCTAAAGATAATACTAAGATAAGTATTGCTACAGATTTAGGACATATTGATGAAAGGATAATGGGAAATTTAGAAAATAGTTGTTTTATACTATTAGAATCAAATTATGAGGATGATATTTTAAAGTGTTCATCTTATCCATATCCTCTTAAAAGACGTATACTTGGACCAAAGGGTCATTTATCAAACACAAATGCAGGTGATGCTATCTCTCACTTACTAAATTATGGTTTAAAACATGTAATGTTGGGCCACCTAAGTAAGGAAAATAACTTCCCCGAACTTGCTTATAAAACTGTAATTGAACAACTTATAAAACATGATTTTGATGAAAATTCTATTAATTTAAGTGTAGCAAAAAGGTTTTCTAATAGCCCTCTTTTACATCTTGAAAAAGACTTTTCTTGTTTTTAATACATATTCTATAATATCAATTGCGGATTTTTTATATATATAATTTGTAGGGAGTATTTTGTATCCAATTTCAATTAGGGGCAATTAAATTTAAACGCATACAAGGCGCTTTTTATAAATATACAATTTTTTAATACTCCCTACAAAAATAAAAACTTTTTAATAATCTTTGATTTTTTTTAAGATTAAATTTGATAGAACTTTCTCTATCATTTTTTTTGACATAAAATAAATTGATATAAATATTATAGATTTTAATATAATTATAATTATTCTTTCCTTCTTTCTATTTAAAATTGTAAATAATACATAATAATATTACTATATAACTCATATTACGACCAAACTATAATATATTTTTTTCATCAACACATCATAGTGTTAATACGTGTTTTATTCTAACACAATCTTCTTGGTATGTCAACAAAAATCGTTCGACATTTTTCGACAAATATGCTTAAATCCCGTAGTATTACTGGTTTTCCTAATTGTAATTTTTTTACATTTTTATTAATTTACTATTGACTTATACTATCTTCCGAATAAAATATTCCAAAATATTACCGAAGTAACTATCCCCGTAACATCAGCTAGAAGTGCTGCCCAAATAACACCTCTATTCTTTTTTATCCCAACGGCACTGGTATAAACTGCAATTGTATATACTGTTGTCTCTGTTGACCCCATAATTGTTGCTGCAATTAATCCTATCCTACTATCCACGCCATTTTGATTTAAAATATCCAAAGCAACAGCCATAGATGCACCCCCAGATATAGGTCTTAAAATAGCAAGTGGCATAATTTCGCTAGGTATTTTTAAAAAATTTGTTATAGGATTTATTAAATTTATTAATAAATCTAATATTCCTGAACTCCTTAAAACTCCTACTGCTACAAAAATTCCTATTAGAGTTGGAAAAATGTTAAATACAACTTTTGTTCCATCTTTTGCTCCATCTAAAAAATCATCAAACACTTTTCTTCTCTCTCTAACACCATACATAATAATACTACCTATTATTATCGGAATTATAGCATTGGAAATATAATTTACAATATTATTCATTTAAATTTCTCCTTCTTTATCATTATTCTGCATGTGATTATCCCAACAATAGCTGCCATAATAGTAGAGATCCACACAGCAAAAATCATTTGAGTTGGATTTTGTGAATTTAAAGACATTCTTATTGCAATAACAGTTGTAGGGATTATTTGTAGAGATGCAGTATTTAATAAAATAAACATCATCATTGAATCAGACAAAGTATCTTTATCACTGTTTTCTTCTTGTAAAGTTTTCATTGCTCTTATACCAAGTGGGGTCGCCGCATTTCCTAGACCCAAAATATTTGCAATTATATTCATAGATATCTCTTCATAAGCTTTTTTTCCTACATTAGGAAAAAGTTTTTTTACAATCGGATTAATGAATCTTGTAATTTTTTGTATAAGTGTCGTTCTTTTAGCAATCTCTATTATCCCACTCCATAAACACATAGTCCCTAAAAAAGTTAATGTTAGAGATACTGCACTTTCAGCAGATGAAAAAATCGATTCGTTAACATTTTGAACATTTCCTACAATTATTGCATAAATTATTGAACTTATAATAAAAACTGGCCATAATTTGTTCAAAAAACTCCTCCTTTTCTTAAAATTTTACATTCTTTTACAATTATATTAAAAATTTTCCAATTTATTATTGAAATTTGTAAAAAAATGTGTTATTATATAAAGCAGTTCAGGATATACAAATATATCCAATTTAAGGAGGCTTTTTATGAAATCAACAGGAATCGTTAGAAAAACTGATGAGCTTGGTAGAATCGTTCTACCTATTGAACTAAGAAATAAACTTGGTATTAGAGAAAAAGATCCATTAGAGATCTTTGTTGAAGGTTCTTCAATAATATTAAAGAAATATCAACCTAATTGTTTGTTTTGCGGTGCATCTAAAAACTTAAAAGAATTTGGTGATAAATTAGTTTGCAAAAAATGTATAACAAGTTTATCAAAAATAGATTAGTTCTATTTTACTTATATGGTAGGTAATTGAAATATTTCCTATTATAACAAAAAAAATGAAGCCCTAAGCTTCATTTTTTTTGTTATAAGTAATAAAATAATTATATATCTCATTTTTTACTACCTTCCTATCCTTTGCTATTTTCTTTATTATCTCTTTTTTATCTAATCCCTGATTTTCGTAAAATTTATAATGTTGCTCTAATGACCACCCCTTAAAAAAATCTTCTTCTAAAATATTATTATTTCCCTCTATTAAAATTATAAATTCTCCTTTAAAATTTTCTATTTTTTCTATTAATTCACTTACTTTACCTCTAATATATTCTTCATGAATCTTTGTAAGTTCCCTCGCAAGTACTATATTTCTATCACCAACTTCATTTAAAATATCTTTTAAAGTATTTTGAATTTTATGTGGTGCCTCATATAAAATGCTTGTTTTTCTTTCGGTCATAATCTGTTTTAGTTTTTCCATCCTAATTTTTTTATTTAGCGATAGAAATCCATAAAAACTAAATTCCCTTGAATCAAGACCAGATGCTATTAATGCATTTACTAGCGCACAAGCACCAGGTATAGGTACGACTTCAATTTCATTGTTAATAGCCTCTTTTACAATTTCTTCGCCAGGGTCAGAAATAACGGGGGTTCCCGCATCAGAAACCAGTGCAATATTCTCCCCTTCTAATAATTTATTTATTAAACTATCACACTTAACCTCTTCATTGTGTCTGTGATAACTAATCAATGGTTTAGATATATTTAGGTGATTGAGTAATTTTAGTGTATGTCTAGTATCTTCTGCTGCAATAATATCTACCTCTTTTAGAATCCTTATTGCCCTAAGGGTTATATCTTCTAAATTTCCTATTGGGGTTGCCACTAAATATAATTTTCCTTTCATTTTTCCACTTCCTTGTTATATATTTTTAATATTTCCTCTGAATATGAGCCATCTTTTTTGTATATAATCAATGGTTTATCTATTTCTGTAAATTCTTTTCCACCTTTTACTGCCTTTATTAATACCATCTTTGCTTGTGAATCTTCCCTTGAATGTATAAATCTAATTTTCTTTGGTTCTAAGTTTCTTTGTCTTAATTTTACTATAATTTCAGCTAATCTCTCTGGTCTGTGAACCATATATAAACAACCATTTTCCTTTAATAATTTTTGTGCTGTAATAATAAAATCTGATAAGTCTCCCTCAATCTCATGCCTAGAAATTAATTTTGCCTTATTTTCATTTTTTCCCCCACTATCTATTTTTTTATATGGTGGGTTTGTCACAACCGCATCAAATGAGTTATTCATTCTCAATTCATCTATTTGTTTTATATTAATATTTATTACTTTAAATCTATCCTGTAAATTATTCAATTTTGAACTTTTCTCCGCCATATGTGCAACATTTTTTTGCACTTCAATTCCGATAACCTCAGATAATTTAGTTTTCCCACATAAGAGAATTGAGACAATTCCTGTGCCTGTACCTAAATCTACCACTTTGCTATTATTTTTTATCTCTTTTGCAAAATCAGATAAAAGGACACTATCTATTCCAAAACAAAAACCATCTTTGTTTTGGATGATTTTTAATCCCTTATATTCTAAATCGTCTATTCTTTCATTTTCATTTAATTCCATAATTAATCCTTTCAAAATTCCATTTCCTATATTTATTAACAACGTCTTTCCTTTTTTCATATTATATATTATACCATATTTTTGATTTTTTGTGGAGGTATTTATGGATAATAATAATAAAAGTAATAATATGTTTTGTATACTTAAATCAAAAAAAGAGAACTTAATTCGTTCTCTTAATGAAGTTGAAAAATTTTTAATAAAAACAAAAAGAATATCAAAATCTATACAATTGTATAATATTTTTAAACATTAATCTACCCTTACAAATGGTTCAGAAAAATTTATACTACTATTTTCAAAAGATCTATTTTCTTCCCCGTTTATTAAAAATTTCACACTATTTACTTCTACTAATTCTGTTAGTGTATTTACAATTGAATATATTATCAATTTTTGTTTCTCTGTATCTATATCCGCCTTTAAAAATTCTTCTGATAAATCTAATATTAACATATCACCTTGAAGATTTGCACTATTTACTTTTGTATCTTCTGGAATAATCCTTTCTAATATTGAACTTTCTGGTCCTTCTATCAACTCTTTTATAATGGTTACATATGTATCTCCCATTAAGTCTTTTACGTCTATCTTTCTACTTTCTCTTTCTAATTTATTTTCCAATTTATCCTTAAAAAATAACTGTAGTGTTGTCTCCCTTAATTGCTCATCCGATATCTCTTGCTCAGGCTGTATTTCAACTTTTTCCCCCTCAACTCCAAATTCTACAAAATTAAAAAATACATAGATTAAGGCTCCCAATACTAAAATTATGCTGCAAATTATTATAATTACCTTTTTATTAAATCCCATACTTAGTCCCTCCTTTTCTAATAAGTATTTACATTAATATAAATTTAGAACAAAGATTTTATTTCACTAATTCTCTTCTTGGTCATATAATAACCCAAATCATATAAATATTCTATCTTACTTACATCAAGTAATGATATTTTTTCAGTTTTAATATCTATTATATAGTCAAAATTATGCTTTTCTCTTTTTGAAAGTTCATAACTTAATAAACTAATTGAATTGGTAACAACATCTATAATATTTTTATTGGAATCTTTAGTTATTTCTCTATTGAAAATAACTCCAATAATTTTATCTATCCCGTTTTCTTTTAACTCTCTACATAAAATGTTCCCCCTAATACCCCCGTCAATAAACTCCTTTTCACCTACCTTATACGGTTCGAATATTCCTGGATAACTACAGCTAGCCCTAACAACTTTTTCTATTTCCATGTCATTGTTATATACTATTTCATCAGAATACCCATTCCTCTTCTTTGATGAAGTAAAAATATATATTTTACCATCATATAGTTCTATTGAAGGAATTAATAAATCCATTTTTATATCACTGATATTTTTTATATTCTTCTTTAAACAATACTCTTTTATTAACTTCTCTAATTTTTCTCCACTATTTAAACCTTTAATATTAAATTCTCTCTTCACAATTAAACCTTTTATTAATTTAAAAATATTTCGCATCTCTATGTACTTTATACTTTTAGCATATTTTTTAAAAATTTCATATATTTCATTAGGCCTATATCCAATAGCATATAAAGTTGCAATAATACTTCCTGAGGACACTCCTGAAATACTTTCTATTTTAATATTTTCCTCTTCCAAAGCTTGCAATACTCCTATATGACAAGCCCCTTTTATTCCCCCTCCAGATAAATATAAATTCACATTCATCACTCCCTAAATAACTATTCACTGTTATTATATTATCCCAACCGATATAATGTGCTTATTTAATTTATGTTGTTTTGGTTTTAAATTTTTCTGTGCTATTACTTACGGCGAATTCCTTTTTTATATAATAGGAAAATTCCAATTTTCTATTACATAAAAAAAGCGGCTACCACTGTAACCACTTTTTTCAATATTATTGGCGGAGAAAGAGGGATTTGAACCCTCGCGGCCCCTTACGAAACCCTAACGGTTTAGCAAACCGTCCCCTTCAACCACTTGGGTATTTCTCCACATAGGTTTGTTCTAATTGAACTATAACCTATTATAATATATTTTTTAATTTTAGTCAATAGAAATTTTGAAATTTCCCAGTCTATTCGTCCTCTACAATTCCAAATAATTCATTGAATTTTTTCTCCAGTTCTTTTTCAACATCAATTTCTATAATATCCTCATCATTGGTAATATTTTCAATGTTGGTATCGTTTGATTTTATACTTGCTTTTTCCTCTTTTTTATCATCTAAATCTTCAAATCCTATTAAATCACTAAACATATCCTCGCTTAAATGATTGTTTCTTTCGCTATTTGTAAATTCATTCTTAGAATCTGCATTTTCTTTTCCAGAACCTATATTTTCAAATCCTTCTAAATTTGAAAAATCAATAGTAGAAACTTTTTCTTTTTCTGGCTCATCAACTTTTATTTCCTCAAATTTATCAAAATCATCTTTTTCATCAAATAAATCATCTAATGATTCAACTTTTAAATCCTTTACAGGCTCTCCTTCATCCTCAATATATGGATTATAAGGGTTATACTTTCTCCAGATGCCCCTATTACCTACCTCAAATTTATTATGGTCTAATGTATTTCTTTTAAAATCCTGTAACATAGACGTTTCAAAATAATAATATTTTTTTGCTTTAATTGGTTTTATACCTTTTTCAAAAATAATACACACATCATCATCTAATCTCCTTAATTCATCCGGAGTCATTAATGCTCTTGCCATTAAATTCTCATTTACTGTTTTACTCTTTTTATGTGTCTGGGGATCTTTTCCCTTTGAAACACTTTTTCCTGATATTGTCTTTTCTCCCAATAATTTTGAAAAGTATTCTACTGTTTTAAATGAGTTACTTCCTAAAAATACATGAGTGTCACAGTTTCCCATTATTGTCTCATAAGATTTTTCATAAGTAGCCTCCAATTGGTCTAAATTCTGTAGTATTACACTGAAAGATATTCCTCTACTTCTACTAGTTGAAATTTTCTTATCAAAGTCGGGTATTTTTCCAATATTCGCAAACTCATCAAGTATAAAGAAAACTGGAACTTTTAATTTTGCATTTACCCCATCTGGCTTTAAATCTGCAAAATTATACAACTGTTGTATCATTTGAGAGAAGAATATAGTTAAAATAAAATCATATGCGGTATGAGTATCAGACGATATAACATATACAGCAGTTTTTTTCCTTCCTATATCTTCAAAATTAATTGTATCTGTTGAAGTTACTCCTGCTATTTCCTTTGAATCAAATTTACCTAATTTTGATTGAAGGGAACTTAAAATCGAAGCATATGTTCTATCAGACGCAATTTCAATATTTTTATAATTTGTTCTTGCTTGGTGATCTTGAGGTAATTGGTGTATTAATTCTGTCAATAAGTTACTACCCCCATTTGTATTTGCTGCTCTAACTAACTCTGCACAACTTCCTAAGTTTTGTTCTTCAGGTGGTCTTGTTGCTAATAAATAATATATAAGAGCCTTTAATAACCCCTCTGCATTATCATCCCAAAATGGATCTCCCCCTGAATCATTTTTCTGTCCCTTTATTATTGTATTTGCTATTATGTCCACATCCAAATCACTTGATATATGCATAAGAGGATTATATCCATCACTATTGGAAGGATTTACAAGATTCAAAACTTTTATCTCATAGCCATTTGCCTTCAAATAACCTGCCGTTGCATCGTAAAGTTCTCCCTTTGGATCTGTAAAAATATATGAGCCTAACATTTGATGTGCATTAGGTATTGAATAAGCAGAAGACTTACCACTACCAGATCCGTCCAACAATTAGCATATTAAGATTTCCTCTCTTACTTAATGGTAAGTAATTATCCTTAGCTAATATAATTCCTTCATTTTCATTTAAAATTTTATATTGCTCTCCATTTCCACTCCAATCACTTGATCCATGTTCTATTTTTTCGTATTCACTCTTTGGTGCAGATTTATATATTCCTATAGCTGAAAACAAACAAAACAAAATCGAATAATTGAAAAATACTTTCAAGAATGTTCCAAAATATTTAGCAGAAAACATATATATGAACGAATTTAATTTTATTATAGATGTAAGTAAAGAGTTGAAAAATATATCAATCCTCTCTCCACCTTGCTTCGCATTAGCATCAACTATCGCCTTAGCCAAAGGGCAAATAAATAAAATCGTAATTAATATCCAAAATATAATTAATATTCTAAATGTTTTTTTACTTTTTTTAATAGCCTTCTTGTATTTATCTTTCATATTTTATCACCTGCTCTTCTCTATATTATCTTTCGTATTCTTTTTTCTTTTTGTTTTTTCTTTTAACTTTAATATTAACTTTTTGACTTCGCTTTTAGAAAATTTTGTAACAGGGACTCCATCTTCCCTTATTAAAAAACCATCTTCTCCTAAAAATCCATCTTCCGTTACAATTTCTACATTATTATCATTAATTATCCTCGTTTCTATTCCTTTCATATATGATAATATTTCTAATTCCCTATCAGTTACAGCCATTTGTGTACCAACACAATATATGTTAGTCCTTGGATTATTGTCTGATTTTGCATTTTGCTCACTCATTTATATCTCCCCTTCTACAAAAATATTTTATTCTAATCTCTAATTTCAAATGCGAAGTAAGATTTATATGGTTGTAATTCGCATTTCCCTTTAACTTCATTTGTGTCTTTATCAAAATATAATACTGGTGTAACTTCTTCAGTTGTTTCTGGATCAATAATAGATATTTGTCTTTTTAAATTCGGTGTATATCTAAAATTTTTATATTCTGTTTTCTTATCCTCGTATATAGAATTGAATTTCATTGGTACAGGACTTTTAGAAATCTTGATTTTTCCATTTTCTAATATTCCCATGTTAACTACTACTTTTTCTTTTGCAAATGATAGTATTACTAATTGCTCGTTCTCATCATTTGATTCATCAATAAAGAATGTCTTTTTTATTCCTCTCTCTTTTTCCTCTTCTGCGCATAATAGTTTTTCAATTGTATATTTGGGTGATTCTTTTAAAAACTGTTTATCGGTTGCATTGACCTTATAAATTACAGTTTTAACATCCTTGGGATCTGTTATGCTAAAAAATTTTCCGTGTACTCCTTCCATACCTTTTCTCCTTTTCTAACTATTCTAGTTATATATTTTTTAACCAATTTTTCTTGGTTCAAACTTTGAAACTTGATTTAATCTCTCGTATAACTCTCTCTCTTCCTGTGTCAGTTTTTTAGGAACTAAAATCTTTATCTCCGCAACTAAATCTCCTCTTCCACCTTTTCCATCTTTGTAACCTTTTCCCGCTATACGAACTTTTTCTCCACTCTGTACCCCTTCAGGAATACAAACTGGTATTGACTCATCTATTGAGTTCACACCTACTTTTATCCCTAGTGCTGCTTCGTTTGGTGATAAATATAAATCTGTATATAAATCACACCCCCATAATCTATGTGTTTTAGTATTTTCAATATTTACTGCAATAAATAAATCTCCATTTTTTCCACCATTTTCACCTATTTTTCCCTGTCCTATCAACCTTATTTTTTCATTATTCCTAATTCCCGCTGGAATTTTTATTGAAAAAGTCTTCATTTTTCCATCTACTGCCCTTAAAGATATTTTTTTATTTAACCCATAATAAGCTTCTTCTAATGAAATATTTATCTGTGTTTGTATATTCTCCCCCTTTTGAGGTATTTTCGTTTTTATAGTATTTTCTTTTGATATATTTTGTTTTATATCCCCAAAAAATACTTTTGAAAAATCATTAAAGATTGAATTGTTTCTAAATTCCTGTTCATTTTCTCTTTTTCTCTTATTACCTACATACGAAATCCACTTTCTGTCATACTTCTTCTTTAAAGTATAATTAGACAACGTTCTATATGCTTCACTAATATCTTTAAATCTTTCTTCAGATATATTGTCTCCTATATTAACATCTGGATGATATTTCTTCGCCTGTTCCCTGTAAGCCGTTTTGATCTGTTCCATTGTTAATTGATTTGTTTCTAATCCTAAAATCTTATAATAATCTTTAAAAATCATTTTTCAGTCCTCCATTTTAGCCTCTTACATCTTGATTATAACACATATATATAAAAAAATAAATAAAATTTGTTAAAATTTTATTTATTTTTTATTTCTATCTCTTTATCTTGTTAGTAGTAGTTTTTTCAAATTCTTTATCTCTTATTTCAATCTTCCCAATATGTTTATATACAGGTAAATCCTTACAAATTTCAGATATATCTTTCTTTAGAGTAGCTTTCTTATCCGGTATTCCCAATTCTTTAATTTTTTCTTCATCTAGAAATATTTCTGCACACAATCCGAGTTTCAGCACCGTTATCATCCTTTATTCCTTTAACTACAACCTCTGAAACATACGGAATACCCATTATATAATTTTCTATTTCTTCTGGAAATACATTTTTACCATTTTTTAATACTATTAAATTTTTCTTTCTCCCCGTAATTAAAAGTTGCCCTTTTTCATTAAATTTACCATAATCTCCTGTATTAAACCAACCTTTTTTCAAAACATCTTTTGTCCTTTGTTCATCTTTGTAATACCCAAGCATTACGATATCTCCCTTTACACATATCTCCCCATCTCCTTCAGGCGTAACATTTTCAAATTTTATTTCGCAACAAGGAAGTACAACTCCTACAGTAGAACAATCATTAAATCTGTCCCTATTAGCACTAACTAGTGGTGAACATTCCGTTATTCCGTAACCATTTATTAAATCAAAACCTATACTATCAAAAAAATATCCAAGTTCTGCTCTAATAGGTGCACCTCCACACACTATCTTTATCAAATTTCCCCCAAATTGTTTATGAATAGATTTAAATAAAATCTTTCTCATATCAATTCCAATTTTTCTTAAAAAATTACTTATTGAAATCATTGTTTTTAAAATTTTATCTTTTCCACTCTCTTTTGCTCCATCCCATATTTTTTTATAGAATATTTCTATAAATGCTGGAACTAAATATACATATTCTGGCTTATACTCTTGTAAATTTTTTAAAACCATTTTTAAATTCTCATTTATACATATTGTTGAATGGTGATGTAGAGACACAAGAATTCCCGCAACAGCCTCATAAGTATGATGATATGGTAATACCGATAAACACTTATCATATACAGTAGATACTTGTAATCCATAATAGACACAACTTACTAAATTATGTTCTGATAACATTACCCCTTTTGCCATACCAGTTGTACCAGATGTGTAAACTAACATCTTTAATTTATCCTTGTCATTTTCTAAATGTATATATGTATCATTTCCCTCTTCAAATAACTTTTTACCTGTTTGTTTTAATTTTTTATATGATAATTTTTTTCCATTATTATTTTCTTCTTTAAATCCGATAAAATATTTTATATTTGGAACCTCTTTCTCAATTTGTTCAATGTACTTTTCATATTTTTTTGAATAAAATAATACCTCACTATCACTGTTTTTTAAAATATTAATAATATCCTCTATTATTAATTCTTTATCAATAGGTACAATAACCCCTTTACTCTTTAAAACTGTTAAATATACTGTAATCCAATCATAACTATTCTCACCAATTACTGCAATATGACTATCCTCTACACCAATTGAAGAAAGAGCTGTACCTAATTCTATTGTGTCTCTTTGAAATTCTTCATATGTAATACTAACTATCTTTCCATTTTCTCTATATTTAAAAGCATCTTTATTTCCACAATCTTTAACTGCTAACTCTAATAACTCTTTTATACTACTAACTCTCTGAACTTTGTTATATTCATAATTTTCTTTTTTCATAAACATTCCCCCTAAAAGTAATTTACTGCATTATATACCTTTTTCTAATTTTTGTAAAGTTTTTTTAATGAAACTGACCCTGTAGTCTAATAGAAAATTAAAAAATTTCATTATTTAATCATTTTCTATTGCTTTTTTTATAATTATGTGTTATCATATATATGTAATAAGACTATTTTCTTTTTAATATCTATAAAATTAAATTTTATAGACATTATATATATACAAAATGATGAATTTATTTATCCTTAAAAAGGGCTTATAAATTTATTTTTCTGTTTTTAGAGGCAATGAGTCAAGTTAAATTTTGTAAAAGGAGGTAGTTTTAATGGAAGAAAATACTATCGTTAAAGAAAACGAAAATGATATAATACTTACATGTAAAGATTGTGGAAAACAATTTCTTTTCACTGAAGGTGAGCAAAACTTTTATGCTGAAAAAGGATTTACAAATCAACCACAAAGATGTCAAGATTGTAGAAGAGCTAGAAAACAACAAAGAAATAATTATTAAGAGTAAGCGGATTTTTCCGCTTTTTTTTATATAATAGAAAATTCCTCCTTTCGTATTATGTAAAAAGGATTGGACCTAAACTAATGCACATAAAAATTTAAGAAATTTTAGCGCACTAACAAAAACGTGGCACGGAAAGAAATTCAAAATGTTTGATTGTATTAATTATACCACTTTTATTTTATAATAGAAAAATCATTACAAAAAGGTATCTAAATAAACTTACTAAAAAATATATAATTAATGAAAACTAGTAAATTTAAAAAATTTATCCACTTTATTATTGTATTTTTATTATGTATCGGTTATAATAATTTTAACTTAATATTTAGATTAAAATACATTTATCTTGTTTTTATTAAATATAAGAAAAAATTAAGGAGGATTGTTATGAAAAAAAATGTTAGATTTTATATCTGTTCTACTTGTGGAAATCAAATAGGACTTATACACTCAAATGGCAATGACATTTCATGCTGTGGTCATAAGATGGATTTAATGGAAGTAAATGAATCCGAAGAATTATTTACCTCTCACCTTCCTATATTTTCAAAATCCGAAGATGAAATAGTAATAAAGGTTGGAAACAAAGAACATCCAATGACAAAAGAACATTTTATAATGTGGATTGCACAGGTATCAGACCATACAACTTTCCGCACGCAACTATATCCTGAACAATCTACAACCTTAAGATTTAAATATATACCTAACTCAACGATATATGCATATTGCAATAAACATGGTTTATTTGCTAAAAAAGTAGACCTCTAGCTAAAATTTTAACTTTATATTGGTTATAATTTACAGTTTTTGTTTTATACTACAATCAAAATGTGGCAATTTTTTAGTAAAATTTTTAACTCCCATTGTAGCAAAAAATCCGTATGATGTATAAATCATACGAATTTTTTAATTTATGAAATCTATTTTTCCTCTTTTTCTTCTTCAGCTTCCACAAGTTCGATACTTACAACCTTAGCACCATCATTTGTTCTAATTAATGTTACCCCTTGTGTTGATCTTCCTAATATACTAACTTCCTTAACTTTTAATCTAATAACTGTTCCCTTATCTGTTATAAGCATTACATCCTCGTCTCCATTAGCAATTTTTATACCAACTATATTTCCAGTTTTTGCTGTAACCTTATATGTAATTACACCTCTTCCTGCTCTATTTTGAACCCTGTATTCGTCCAATTCTGTTCTTTTTCCAAATCCGTTCTCTGTTATAGCAAGTAAAGTTGCCTTACTTTGAGGTACTATAATTTCCATTCCAATTACAATATCTTTCTTATCAAGTTTTATTCCAATTACACCTTGAGATACTCTACCCATTGGTCTAACATCCTTTTCGCTAAATGTAATTGAAAGCCCTCTTGTTGTAACAAGGACTACATTATCTTGACCATCAGTCAATCTAACATCAATTAATTCATCATCATCTTTTAAATTTATTCCTTGAAGTCCATTTTTTCTTGATGAATCATATTCTTTTAATGGTGTCTTTTTAATTAATCCTTTTTTGGTAGCCATTAATAAGAATTTATCATCTACAAATCCAGAGATAGGTATAACTGCCGATATTTTTTCTCCATTATCTAAACTTAATAAGTTAACAATAGCTGTACCCTTTGCGGTCCTTGAAGCTTCAGGAATTTCATATCCTTTAAGTTTATATAGTTTACCCTTATTACTGAAGAATAATAATATATCATGGGTTGATGCCGTAAATAACGACTTAACAAAATCATCTTCCTTTGTACCCATTCCTATTATTCCTTTGCCTCCTCTTTTTTGGCTCCTATATGTATCTATAGGCATTCTCTTTATATATCCGAATCTAGTTAAAGCAATAACAGTTTGTTCCTCTTTTATTAAATCCTCTATTTCAAATTCTCCTTCTGCTGGAACAATTTTTGTTTTTCTATCATCTCCATATTTTTGTTTTATCTCAATTAATTCCTTTTTTATAATATCTAATACTAGTGCTTCATTAGCTAAAACTTCCCTTAAATATGCAATTAACTTCATTAATTCATTATATTCTTCCTCAATTTTTTCTCTTTGTAATCCTGATAATGTCTTTAATCTCATATCTAAAATTGCTTGTGCTTGTATTTCAGAAAGTTTAAATCTATCCATTAACCTCTCTTTCGCATCATCATATGCTGCACGTATTATTTTGATTATTTCATCTATATTATCAAGTGCTATTTTTAAACCTTCTAAAATGTGAGCTCTTGCTAATGCTTTATCTAAATCAAATTGCGTTCTCCTTACAATTACATCTTCCCTATGTGCGATAAAATTATCTAAACATTGTCTTAATGTTAATATTTTTGGTTCTCCATTTACTAATGCTAACATTATTACTCCAAAAGTATCTTGCATCTGGGTATATTTAAATAATCTATTTAAAACTACTTGTGCATTCGCATCCCTTTTAAGTTCAATTACAATTCTTACTCTTTGGGTTCTATCTGATTCATCTCTAATCTCTGAAATTCCTTCGATTCTTTTTTCCCTAGCAAGATTTGCAATGTTTTCAATTAATCTAGATTTATTAACTTGGTAAGGTAACGAATTTACAATTATTCTTTGTTTATTATTGTTCATTTCTTCAATTTCAGTCTCAGCCCTCATAGTAATCTTACCTCTACCAGTTGTGTACGCACTTTTTATACCTTCTTTTCCAAGTATTAATCCTTCTGTTGGAAAATCTGGCCCCTTAATTACTTGTATTAATTCTTCATCTGTTGTTTCCCTATTATCTATTATTTTAATAGTTCCATCTATTATTTCTTTAAGGTTATGTGGTGGAATATTTGTTGCCATTCCAACAGCTATTCCTGAAGACCCATTTATCAATAATGTTGGTATTCTAGTAGGTAAAACAGTTGGTTCTTTTAATCTATCATCGTAATTTGGCATGAATTCTACAGTATTTTTTTCAATATCCAATAGCATTTGTTCTGAAATTTTTGACATCCTTGCTTCAGTATACCTCATCGCAGCTGCTCCATCACCATCTATTGAACCAAAATTTCCATGTCCATCAACTAACATATATCTAAGAGAGAAATCTTGTGCCATCCTTACCATAGCGTCATAAACTGATGAATCACCATGTGGATGATATCTTCCTAAAACTGATCCAACTGTATTCGCACATTTTCTATAAGGTTTATCAGACGTTATTCCATCTTCATGCATAGAATATAGAATTCTTCTATGAACAGGTTTCAATCCATCCCTAACATCTGGTAAGGCACGAGATACAATAACACTCATCGCATAATCCAAGTAAGCAGTTCTCATCTCTTTCTCAATATCTCTTTCAATAATTATTCCATCCCTATTTTCTTTATTGTCCATCCTAATCAAATCCTCTTTTCCGTAAATTATTTTACTTCTTCATTATACTAAAAATATATTTTTTTTGCAAGGATTTTTTTAAATTTTTTTATTTAAAAGGTTACATGTTAAAGGTTTTATAAAAATTTATTCTTCAAACAAGGGATAAAGTACTAACACGTTGGTGTATATCTATACGTTTCTACTAATTTTACATATAAAATTCCTTAATCTAAAACTATATTAATTTATTTGCTAATTCAATTGCTTCATTTGACAAATTGAAATCCTGATTATTGTTTTTTATTAATGTATGTAAATTTTCTATTACTCTAACATTTTTAAGAGTATTTTCTAAAGGGATTAAATTTTTTAATCTATCTTTTATTTTCTTATACTCCTTTTCCATACCAAAAAAATTTTTTTGATTATAATATTCTTTCCAGTTATTTGAATATTTCTGTATTTTTTCTATATCATCTATTTGACTTAAAAATTCATTTTCTATATTTCTACTAACATTATCAATTATAATATCCTTACCTCTTTTTAAAAGATATGTTACATTATCATTTATTAAATTACTTGAGCTAGCCTTTTCTACAGCATAATCTAACGCTTCTGATACTCCCTCTAATACTCCTCCATTTCTTATTACACTTTGAACCTGTTCTATATTTTCAAAATCTCCAGTTGCAATTCCTTTTACACTTTTTCCTAAGTTTATGGCATCATTAATACACTCTTCTACGCCATTTTTTAATCCCCCTTCAATAAAATTATCCTTAATACCAATTATCTCATCTTCAATTAAATCTGGTAATGCTGCCCTTATGCCCATATCAATGCCAAAATTTATTACCTTCCATAATTTAGACTCAATAAATTTGTTTTGTTTTTCTGCTAAAGCTAAATTCTGATTTACGTCTAAATCATTTAATTGTTCCTTTTCTAATACCATAATTCATCACCCTTTCAAATAAATTATTTTTTATTTTTTTAAATTCTTGTTCAATTTCACTTTTTCTAACCCTCATATTACAATTTATTAACATATTATAATATTTACTATATTTCATTTCTCCTATAACGTTATATTCATCAAATATATTTTCCAGTATATTCTCCGAAATACTTATATCAGACATTTTGTTATAAACTATATTTATTTTCTCTTTATTTATTCTCCAATTATTTTTATAAAAATCTAACAGTTTTTTTGCCTTCTTTATTTCATTTAAATTTGGTTCAACTAAAAATATTGATTTTGTGCTATTAATAATTAATTCTTTAGTATAGTCAAAAAAACATTCATTACTTGTATCTATCAAAATATATTTATAATCTTTTTTTAATTCATCTAAAATATTTTTAATTTTTTTACTACTTATTTTATATTTTTTATCAAATAAAATATTTACACCAGAAATTAAATCTATATTTTTATCTATTTTAATTATTAATTCTTTTATATTTATTTTTTCTAATAAATTATTTTTTTTAATTCTATTTTTTATTTTTTTTGAATATTTTTTTACGCCTAATATTGTATGTAAACTGTCATTTAAAATATCAAAATCAATTATTAAAATTTTATTTTTTTCTTCTTTAAAAGTATTAGATAAATTTAATGTAAAAATGCTTTTTCCTACCCCTCCAACTCCTAGTACGGTAATTATTTCATTTTCTTTTTCACTTTCTATAAAATTAAATAAATTTGTTTTTTCTAAATTATTTTTTATATATCCAATACAAGAAATTAATCCAACCTTTTTC
>JAUNSP010000069.1 GCA_030539155.1 Clostridia bacterium | reverse complement strand
TGCAGATTTAATGTTGAGAAATGAGTAGAAGAATGAATTGGTATTTTCCTAAATTTTGAAAAAAGTATTGTGTAAAGTTTAAATTTATGATATAAATATAGGAGAAATTCAAAAAATCTATAAAAGGATGGCGATTAAAAGTGGAAGAAAAAGATTTAAAGAAAGATAAAAAGACAATATTAGTAGTGGATGACGAAAAACCTATAGTAGATATTTTAGTATATAATTTAAAGAAAGAGGGTTACAACACTTTAGAAGCTAATAATGGGCAAGAGGCGTTGAAGATTGCTTTAGAAGAAAAGCCAGATTTAATATTGTTAGATATAATGTTACCCAAAATAGACGGTTTGACGATATGTAAAAAGATAAGACATAGTTTAAATGTACCAATTTTAATGTTATCTGCAAAAGATGAGGAAATAGATAAGATTTTAGGATTAGAACTGGGAGCGGATGATTATATTACAAAACCCTTTAGTGTAAGAGAGCTTATGGCAAGGGTAAAAGCAAATTTAAGGAAGTTTGAGGCATCGAAAGATGACTTGGAAGAAGTTTTAGAAAATGTAAATAATTCTTTGAAGGAAGATTTAAATAGTAAAGCCATAATTAGAATAAGAGATTTAACAATAGATTTAGTTAAGTTTGAAGCGAGAGTTAGAGGAAAGGTAATAGATTTAACTGTTAGAGAATTTGAAGTTTTAAAATATTTAGCTCAAAGACCAGGAGTAATAATTACTAGGGAAGACTTACTTGAAAAAGTTTGGGGGTATGAATATTTTGGAGATATAAGGACTGTCGATGTAACAATAGGAAGGATAAGAGGCAAAATAGAAAGAGATACAGCAAATCCGAGAATACTTATAACAAAAAGAGGTCTAGGATATTATATGAATGGGAAGGTAGAGGAATAGGGCAATAGGTTATTGCCCTTTCCTATTATTTAAAATAAAGGAAAGGTGTTTTTTATAAATGAAGAAAGATATACAATTGCAAGTTATGATGCTGTTGTTTGTATTGGGAATGGTAATAATAATTGGAACGGGTTTTTTTTACATAAATCTTTTAAAAAATTTTGAAAATAATGTAGGATATGATATTACAGAGGAAATTAATATATTGGTTGCGCAAACTAAAATATTAATTAATGTTTCAACCATATTATTTGGAATTATTGTAATAATTATTGCAACATTTTTATCAAAAGTCGTTGTGATGCCTATAACAAGATTAGTTGAAAGTATAAAAAAAATATCCGAAGGAGAGGATATAGATATAAGCAAAATAAATAATGAAGTGAATAATGCGCAGGTAAAAGAATTGTTAGGGGCTTTTGAACAGATTACATATCAATTGCAAGCAAATTTAAGAGAAGTAGACAGTAAAAAAAATCAAATACAAATTATATTGCAGCATATGACGGATGGAATAATAGTTTTTAATAAGCAGGGCACGATTAGTCATATTAATCCTGCAGCAAAGAGGCTACTAGAAATAGAAGATGAAAAAAACACGTTTGAGGAGGTATTTAAAAAAATCAATTTAGATATTAATATAGAAAAAATAATGTATTTAGAAAATTGGACCTCTTTTGGACAGAGAATAAATTTTAATGATGTTTATTTAAATATACTTTTTGAGATGTTTAAAAATGAAAATGGTAGTCCGTCGGGTGTAATGGTAGTTATAAAAGATATAACAGAAAATGTTAAATTAGATAATATGAGAAAAGAATTTGTAGCGGATGTATCGCACGAATTAAAAACGCCAATAACTTCTATAATGGGTTATGCAGATACCTTGCTTGAGGGGGAATATGATAAAGAAACAATTGAATTTTTAACGGTTATATCTACGGAGGCTAGAAGAATGGCAAAGTTAGTTACAGATTTATTAGAACTGTCTAAGTATGATAATAATAGGAAGAAAATGAGAAATGATGAATTTAATATAATTGAATTGGTAAAGAAATGCCAAGAAAAACTTAAAATTGAAATCAAGAAGAAAAAGCACCATATAGATATATTTGCCGAATCGGAACTTTCAAATGTAGTTGCAGATAAAGATGCAATAGAGAGAGTAATTTTAAATATACTTACAAATAGTATAAAATATACTATGGAAAAGGGCGATATAAAGATATATATCGGGTGTATTTACAATGATGTATATGTAAAAATAACAGATAATGGAATAGGAATACCAGAGGAAGATTTAAAAAGAATTTTTGAGAGATTTTATAGGGTTGATAAGGCACGTACTAGGCAAGCTGGGGGAACGGGTCTTGGATTATCAATTGCTAAAGAAATTTTAAATCAAAATAATGGCACAATAGATATAAAAAGTGAAGTTGGAAAGGGTACAGAGGTTGTTATTAAAATTCCAACAAAAATAATAGTAGAATAATTGATTTTTTATATAATTTGTAGTAAAATAAGATTGTAGGATATTAAGGTACAAAAAAGGGAGGAAGTAATAATGGATAAAAGTAAAATGAAAGATATTTTAGAATGGGTATATTGTATAATAATAGCGGTGGTATTAGCATTAATAATACGTTATTACGTTGGAACTCCTACAATAGTGAAGCAACCATCAATGACACCGACATTAAAACAAGATGAAAGATTAATATTAAATAGAATATATAGAACAACTAAAAAAACACCACAAAGAGGGGATATAATTACTTTCGAAGCACCTGAAAGCGATACATATAATCATAATAATAATAGTGTAATTGCAAAATATAATGATAGGGATAAAAATTTATTTTCAAAATTTATTTATTATGTTTTAGAATTGAATAAAAAAAGTTACATAAAAAGAGTTGTGGCATTGCCAGGTGAACATATAAAAATAGAAAATGGAAAAGTATTTATTAATGATAAGCAATTAGAAGAACCATATTTACAAGAAGCCGTTGTAACAGATTCAGAGGGAGGAGCATATACAGATTTAATAGTACCAGAAGGAACAGTTTTTGTAATGGGTGATAATAGACAAAATAGCTCAGATAGTAGAAGGTTAGGATGTATACCTTTTAATAAGATAGAAAGTAAAGTACTTATTAGATTTTGGCCGATAAATAGATGGGGAAAAGTAGATTAAATGGAGGATGAATTTTGGACTTTGGAGAGATAATAGGGAACGATAAAAACAAGGAATTTTTAAGAAAAATAATAAAAAAAAATAATATACCACATAGCTATTTGTTTGTGGGGATACAAGGAATTGGAAAGAAATTAATTGCAATGGAGTTTGCAAAGATGTTGTTATGTGAGAATGATAATAGACCATGTGAGACATGTAAATCGTGTTTAACTTTTGAAAACTCAAATAATCCAGATTTTTTTGAAATTGATGCCGAAGACAGAAGTATAAAAATAGAACAGATAAGGAACATGGGACAAAAAATATTGGAGAAACCAATAGTATCAAATAAGAAAGTATATATAATAAATGATAGTGAAAAAATGACAGTAGAAGCACAAAATTGTTTGTTAAAAATATTGGAAGAACCACCACAATATGTAGTAATTATTTTAATAACATCAAATGAGAGTAAATTACTTAGCACGATAAAATCAAGGTGTATAAAATTAAATTTCGAAAAAATATGTGACGATGAAGTAGAAAAATTTTTACTAAAAAATGAAACTGTAGATAAAGTCGATAGAAATCTGGTATCAATATGCGAAGGGAGTTTATTAAAAGCAACGCAGCTAAAGGGTAACATTGATAATTATTATGATACAAAAAAATTTATTGAAAAATTAGAAAATGATGATTTAGTTGAAGCAATGAGAGAGGTTAGACAATTAGGTAAAGAAAAAAATGAACTTTTTTTGGTGTTGGAATATATGAATATAATAATATATAATAAGGAATATTTTAATTGTATAAAATACATTGAAGAAGCAAAATCAAGATTGATACTAAATAACAATGTAGATATGACAATGGATAATTTGGTATTAAAAGTATGGGAGGACATAAATGAAAATAATAGGAGTTAGATTTAGACAAAAGGGGAAAGTATATTTATTCTTAAATGAAGGTTTTATAAAGATAAAAAAAGGAGACTTTGTGATAGTTGAAACTGCGCAGGGGGAAGAATTGGGGGAAGTACTTCTTGTTAATAAAAATATTGTTGAACCAAAAGAGCAGAAAGAACCATTGGGAAAGCTTATAAGAATTGCTAACGAATCAGATATAAATCATTATGAGGAGAATCTAAATAAGGAGGAAGAAGCATTTAAAATAGCGAAAAAAAAGATAAAAGAGTTTAAATTGGACATGAAGTTAATTAGTGCGGAGTATCTTTTTGATAATAGTAAATTGTTATTCTATTTTAATGCGGAAGGACGAATAGATTTTAGGGATTTAGTAAAAGAATTAGCATCAATCTTTAAAACAAGGATAGAATTGAGGCAGATAGGTGTTAGGGATGAAATTAGGAAAATTGGTGGAAATGGAGTATGTGGAAGGGAATTATGTTGCTGTTCATTTTTATCAAATTTTGACTCTGTTTCGATAAAGATGGCAAAGGAACAGAATATAGCACTTAATCCAAGTAAAATATCCGGAAATTGTGGAAGATTAATGTGTTGCTTAAAGTATGAACAAGAGGTTTATGAAGAAAAATTATCGAGGTTACCAAAACAGGGTGCTGTGGTTAAAACATCTGATGGTCAAGGAATTGTTGATAATGTAGAAACTTTGAAGGAAGTTGTAAGGGTAAAATTAAAGGATAAAGAGGGATTTTTCTATAAAAAGTATAACGCGGATGAGGTAGAGATAATTAAAAATACTGATATTGGCGAAAAGGTAAGTAAAGAAGAGAAAGAGCATTTAAAAGAGTTAAAAAAACTTGAGAAACTGGATAATATAGATAAAAAGAATTCTAAATAGTTTTCAATATAATACAATTTTAAAAAAGGTGGTGAAAATAGGATGGCATATAAGATAACAGATAAATGTATAAGTTGTGGAGCGTGTGCTGGAGAGTGTCCTGTAGGATGTATTTCACAGGGAGATTCTCAATTTGAAATAGATAAAAATGCATGCATAGGTTGCGGAACATGTGCTGGAGTTTGCCCAGTAAATGCACCAGTTGAGAGTGACAATTAATATATAGTGTATATAAATTAGGAGTACTTAGTATAAAGGGTAAGGCTCCTTTTTTTGACATTGTTTTATAGTAACCATTGGGTATATGAGATTTCCAACATCTTTCACTTATGTCTAATAAAACCATTAACCTGTGTAAAACTTTTTTTAAAACTTTTACAATTTTTGTTGACTATTTGAAAAATAAATTTTATAATTAATTTATGGATGGGGCTGTGCCCTAAAACAAAAAATTAAAACAAGGAGGAAATTTTAAAATGAAAAACAGTATGAAAAATATGGATTCTAGGAACGTAAATGCTACATCCCTTGCGGCTGTACACACACACACACACACACACGGTTAATTTTAAAGGGAAAGAAAAAGAATTACT
>JAUNSP010000068.1 GCA_030539155.1 Clostridia bacterium | reverse complement strand
GTTTTTGTGTAAAAATGAAAAAAACAAAAACGGACATCGCAACTTAAATTAACCATTTATATATTTTTTTCTCCAAATCATTGAATTTTATTTCTTTTTTTGATATAATCTCTTCAAACATAGATATCATCCTTTCATGTGGTTTTGTTGTATTCACATTATATTGGATTATCTATGTTTTTTCAATATATTTTTAAAAAAAGATAGTAGACAAATTATATATACTTTTTGCCTACTAATATTTTACACTAACATGTGACATATATAAAGAAATCAGTAAAATAAATCACACTTTTTCAGAGTTTTTTAATAAAAAAATAACACTTTTGCAAAAAATTATTTGATAATTATTACATTACTATTATTAAATATTAAAATTTATAAAAAAAAGAAGTACTAATAATTTTATTTATAGTGCTCCTTTTTTTATAAATTTTAATATTCTTTATTCTCATTCAATAAATATACAGAATATAATAAGCAGAATAATCCTGTAACTATTGAAACTGGTATCAAATAATTTGATGCAAATTCTTGATTACAAAATGCACTTGTCATATCTATTAAACTATGAGTAATAATACAAGGAATTAAACTTTTTCCTTTAACAAATATAACCACAAATAGAAATCCAAATGTAATACTACTAACTATAATGGCTGTTTTTTCGCCATCCTTGCGCATAGCATTAAATAAAAATCCTCTAAATATTATCTCCTCAAGAAAACCAATAAAAATCATGCTCCCAATATAGAAAATTGTAGTAGATATCGGCATATTCATTTGTACCCCAAAGAATAAATTATGGAATGATAAAATAATCAATGGGATGAAATATAAAATTTTGATGCTTTCTGTTTAGTCTTGCATAGACCATAATAATTACTTAAATTATTCTTTCTAATAAAACAAAATATGATTATCGTAAAAATAAAATCAAATATAAATGTTATTAATTTTTCATATCCTATATCAATCGATAATTGGTCTGTAATACTATGCCCTATCGTATAAATAATTATTAAGACTATTGCAAACCAAATTTCACTTTTCTTATATAAATTTTCCATATTGTTCATCTCCTAATTTTTTTCTATTTATTCTATATTTTTTAGAATTTCCTACTATACTTTTCCATTATATTATTTTAGATATTTTAATCTCTTTAAATAACTTTTACAATCAGTTCAACTGCTTGTTCTTCAAATCCAAGTGATTTAGCTAACATATTTGATTCTATATTTTCAACATTTACCCAATAGATTGGAATTATATTATCCTTTAATAAATCTCTTGATATTTTTTCTACTATAATTTTTCCATACCCTCTATTTTGATATTCCTTCTTTGTTTGAATTACTATATTAGCTCCATTATAATCAATATTTGAAACAAAACCAACAGAAACAAATTTATTATCCTTTATAATTCCATTTAAATATTGATAATCCTTAAATTTTTCCCATTTACTATTCTTATATTCCATATCTACGATTTTATTAAAAGAATTAAAGTATTCAAATTTGTTCTTTTCCTTAATTTCAGTTACATTAGAAATATCCATATCAAAATTCTCTATATTTTTTGACATTCTTAACATTGTTTGTATTTCTATACTTATGCCATTTGCTTTAAAAAACAATTCGAATTTCTTTTTTACTTCTTCTAAATCTTTTATATTTCCTTTTTGTAATCCCTTTTTTACCTCCTTAAAATATTTAGGGGTTATAGAATATATCATAGTATCATTTATTTTTGATACTATAATAGGATAATAAAAGTTATTAATTTTCTTTTCCCTATTAATTGAACGTATTATACTATCCATTTTTTTATATTCTAAATATTTATAATAATAATTTTGAAATTTTTTATCATTCATTATTTTCACCAATAAAAGTATATAATAAAAAAAGAGATTAGTCAATAATTATCAACTAATCTCGGAAGTTTGACACTTTTTTAAATAAAAAATCTTTGTAAACGTTGAAAACGTTTATTTTTTTTTGTAAAATTTTTCATTTTCCTCTTGCGTGTCATTGCGTGTTGTGTTATAATTCATTCATAAATAAAAATTATGGAGGAATCTTATGAGACTAAAGATATCTAAATCAAAAAACACTAAAATTTTTTATGTAATAAAAACTATTTATATAAAAGGGAAAGAGAAAACAATAACTGTAGAAAGACTTGGAAATGAAAATGAAGTAATTAAAAAAGCTGAAGGATTAGATCCTATTATTTGGGCTAAAAAATATATAGAAGAACTTAATAAACAAGAGTTAGAAAATACTTTACCTATTCAAGTAAAATACTCACCTTCAAAACTTATTAATAAGGACAAACAAACATTATTTAATTGTGGTTATCTATTTTTAGAAAAAATCTATTATGATTTAAAACTTAATAAAATATGTGAAGAAATATCTGATAAATATAGTTTCAAATATGATTTAAACAATATTTTATCGAGATTACTTTATGGAAGAATTATCTTCCCTTCATCTAAATTAGCCACATATAATTTATCTAAAAAATTTATTGAACAACCTAATTTTGAACTGCAACATATTTATAGGGCACTTGAAGTTATTGCTAAAGAAAATGAATTCATACAAGCGGAGCTCTATAAAAATAGCTTGAAGAAATCAAAAAGAAATACTGGAGTTTTGTATTATGACTGTACCAATTTCTTTTTTGAATTAGAACAAGAAGATGGTTTTAAACAATATGGTCCATCCAAAGAACATAGACCAAATCCAATAGTTCAAATGGGATTGTTTATGGATGGAGATGGTATTCCTCTTGCTTTTAATATAACACCTGGCAATACTAACGAACAAACCACTTTAACACCAACCGAGCAAAAAATATTAGATGATTTTAAACTATCTAAATTTATTGTATGTACAGATGCTGGACTAGCCTCAACAGCCAATAGAAAATTTAATGATAAAGAAGATAGAGCTTTTATAACGACTCAATCAATAAAAAAATTAAAGAAGCATTTAAAAGACTGGGCACTATCTCCTACTGGATGGAATTTAAATAATGACACCAAAGAATACGATATAAGTAAATTAGAAGATACATCAGACTTAATAGAAAAATATAAAAATAAAGTTTTCTACAAAGAAAGATGGATAAAAGAAAATGGATTAGAGCAAAAATTAATTGTAACATTTTCTTTAAAATATAAATTCTATCAACAAAGGATTAGAAATAACCAAATTGAAAGAGCTCAAAAAGCTATGGAAAATAAATCTTTCAAATTAGATAAAGCTAATCAAAATGATTTCAAAAGGTTTATAACAAATACATCTGTAACTAAAGACGGAGAAATTGCCGAAAAGAAAATACTTTCACTTAACACGCAACAAATAGAAAAGGAACAAATATATGATGGATTTTATGGAGTATGTACAAATCTAGAAGACAATGCCGAAGAGATAATAAAAGTAAATCAAAGAAGATGGGAAATTGAAGAAAGTTTTAGAATAATGAAAAGTGAATTTAAAGCTAGACCAGTTTATTTAAGTAGAGATGATAGAATAATAGCTCATTTTACAACATGTTTCTTATCGCTTGTACTCCATAGATATTTAGAAAAAGAATTAGAAGAAAAATATACAGCAAAAGAAATAATTGACACATTAAGAGAGATGAATTTGAACAAAATTGATGAGATTGGTTATATTCCAGTGTATACGCGAACAGATATAACTGACTATTTACATGAAAAATTTAGTTTCAGAACGGACTATGAAATTATTCAAAATAAAGAAATAAAAAAATTTTTGAAAATTATAAAAAAATAAATATGGTACGCATTTTTGGAACAAATAACTAAAGCCTATAAAGTAGTATTTATCTACATTACAGGCTTTTTATATTCAAAAAAGTGTCAAATTCGAGTATATAATAAAAAAAGAGATTAGTCAATAATTATCAACTAATCTCTTTTTTTATTTAGCCTGACCAACCTTCTGAGCCACCTTCACATGTTGTACTTTCCGCACTCTTTTCAAGCTGTTCTAACTCTTCTTGAGAAAGTCCAAAATCCATCAAGCCTTTTTCAGTATTATCCATCATATTTTTTCCCTCCCTTCACTTTATTCCAAAGTTTTATATAAAATAAAAGAAGTTTTCTTCTATTTTCTATAGGAAGTTTACAGAGCATTTGAATTAGCTCACTAAATAACACTTTTCTTTGATAACATTCTCTTTCAACATTCTCAAACTCTTTTTTTCCTAACATTGCAGCATGATGATAACACATACCTCCACAAATATACATATATGCACACTTATTGCACTCTTTATTTCTTTCTCCAGGACTTGATCCTAAACTTTCACTAAATTGTTTAATTTTTTGTTTAATTTTATCTTGTTCTTCAATATTACTTAATAAATATTGCCTTTTTCCAACAAATCTTGGACACTTATAATATTTTCCATCTGCTGAAACAGTAATATAAGATATACCAGCATTACAAAAAGTCAATTTTCTTTGATGTAATGCTATTGTTGTGATAATACTTGAAAAATTTGTAATCTCATATAAATTTCCAGAAATTATATCATTATAATATTTATCTATTAATTTTTTTAATGATTTAACAAAAAGCTCAAATGATTCTTTAGAAATATTATAGTCCACTGCAAATGTTATTCTCTTAATTCCAAGTTTTAGTATATCATCAATATATGTATCAATTAAAAAATTATAATTATTTATTGTAATTCGTGCATTTAGTAATTCTATCTCATCAAATAATTTTATTCCTCTAACAACATCAGCATATGACCCTTTTCCAGAAAAATCTTTGCGATAAATATCATGCATTTCTTTATTTCCATCTATACTAATCATTACATCAAATTTATACTCATGCAAAAACCTTACTATTTGAGGAGTTAATAATGTTCCATTTGTAGTAATCATATACTTACACTTAATATTGTCAAATTCTTCTATATATTGAACACATTCTCTTATCAAAGAAAAATTAAGCAAAGGTTCTCCCCCAAAAAATGATATAGTGATTTTTTCATTCCCAGAAGCTAAAACATCTTTTATTAAGAAATCAATTGCTTTTCTTGCTATTTCAAATGTCATAAATTGATTAGGTTTATCATAATTTCCTTTATTTGCAAAACAATACTCGCAACAGAGATTACAACAATTATTAATTACTAGACATAATGTTTTTAAACTAGATGACCGATGAGAATTTGGTTCTTTATAAATTTCCTCCTTGTTATTTTTTTCGTTAACTATAATATTCACCGAATCTCCATTAAAAATATAATTCTGACCATTTACTATAAATTCCTTTTTTCTCATTTTTATTTCCCCCTTTTAAATTATTTTTAAGGTTAATCTTACTTATTACATTACCATGTTCTCTATTATATCATTGTTTTTATTTTTTGTCAATATATTATGTGTATTTGTTTCAAACTGTTTGTGTCAAGTAAAAGTGGGCATTTTTTTTATTTTTTTTCTAACCCAATATAA
>JAUNSP010000013.1 GCA_030539155.1 Clostridia bacterium | reverse complement strand
AAGGGATGTAGCGTTTACGTTCCTAGAATCCATATTTTTCATACTGTTTTTCATTCTAAAATTTCCTCCTTGTTTTAATTTTTGTTTTAGGGCACAGCCCCATCTACAAATTAATTATAAAATTTATTTTTCAAATAGTCAACAGAAATTACAAAAGTTTTAAAAATTTTTCACAGGTTAAGATTTTTATAAAAAAGTGGCATAATTAATCATTCAAACTTTTTTAAATTCTCGCCATTCCGCATCTTTATTTGTACACCAAAAATTTCTCAAGTTTTTATATGCATTAGTTTATATCAAAACTCTTTTTATATAACAGAAAAGGATGACTTTCCTATTATATAAAATTCACCCTCCAAATAAAGTACAAAATATCTACACTTTTATGATTATATTAGTAGTTTGACAAAAAATGTATTTAATGATATAATTGTTTCTATGAAACTGTAAATTTAAATTTCTTTTATTAATAAAAAGGAGTGAAAAAAATGTACGAATATAAAGTTGTTAATGATGATAACTCTAATAGAGACATATTGACTTATATAAAGAATGGTGAAACAACATCATTATTAACTGCAACTGAAATTAAAATTATGGGAGAATGGAAAAATAAATTATATTTCCTAACTTATAGTAAATACGATGCAAGACAGAAAGCGGCTTACTATATACCACTTAATGAGCAGGTAGGTCCACCAAAACCTAATCTTATTGTAAGTATTATCAGTCACTATCATTATGACATTGAGAACGACATAAAGTTTATTTTTCCGAGGAAAAAGACCATCAAGAATCCTTTTGATAAAGTGATTACTGTATTAAGTGAAAAAATCAAAGGACCCGATAACTGTGAAAGGGCAATTAACTACGTATACTTAGATGATGGACTTCCTATTTTGGCCATTGAAGGAACTGTTATAGGAGGCTGTTTTTTTGAAACAAAAAGTTTCATTAAGGTTATCAACAATGGATGCACAGAGATATATGACACTGATGACGGAACACCTCTATATATGACGGACAAAGACGTTCATCTTTATACTATGAAAAATAATTCCACAATTTTTATGAATATTTTTTCTGGTGCTGATTTATTATTAGTTTATTCTTACTCTATGATATTTAAAAAATTCATTTTACTCTTTAAACCAAAATATAAATCAAAAATTAATATGATTATCCTTCAAAATCCTACCAGAACAGTCTATATTTACGAAGATGATAATTGCAATATTAAGACATATACAATTCAATAAACAAATTAGAAAAAATGAGCGAAAAATTCGCTCATTTTTTTGATTTGTTTATGTTTTTAATGTTAAAAGTTAAAGGCTTTAATACTAAAATAGATATATTTGTAATTCCGCCACATCTTTCTTGGAGTATATATATTTTAACAAGAATTAGTATATTTCTAGGCATTTAAAACTAAACAAGACGAAGGCGTACGTGGGTACGTCGAGGTTTGTTTATGTTTTAAATAACGACGAAAGATGCCGATTATTGTTCTCCTTGTCCTTATATTTTAACAAGAATTAGTATATTTCTAGGCATTTAAAACTAAACAAGACGAAGGCGTACGTGGGTACGTCGAGGTTTGTTTATGTTTTAAATAACGACGAAAGATGCTGATTATTGTTAAAATAGACCCGGAATGTTATACTTACCAAGTGACGCCTGCTGCTCCCCATCCACCTTTCTCAAAGCTTCATTAATACTTGTCAAAATTAAATCTTCTAACATTTCTACATCCTCAGGGTCAACAACATCCTTCTTTATTTTTAACTCTTTAATCTGTTTAGAACCGTTTACTTTCACATAAACTGCTCCTCCACCAGCTGTTGCATCAAATTCCTTTTCTGCCAACTCAACTTGTGATTTCTCCATATCGGCTTGCATTTTTTTTGCTTCCTTCATAAGTTGGTTTATATTCATTCCTCCTAAACCTCCGCCCATTCCTGGGAATCCACCTCTTTTTGCCATTTTAAATCAATCCTTTCTTTTATTCATCTATTATATCCATAGGTATGTCTAAACTTTTCACCAAACTTTCAAAATCTGATTCATGTTTTACCTCTTTTTCTTCTTCTGTAAGGAATTTTATTTGCATATCTTTTCCATAATGCATCGAAATTCTTTTTCTAATTTCTGTTTGATTCTCATTTTTTTCTAAAATTGCCTTTCCAAATTTATTTAAACCTTTTAGAAACCTTATTCCAACCATCGTGTCATTCAACTCCACAATTTCTGTATTTAATAGATTCGTATATAACATTATTTTTTGATTATTTTTGAATTCTGTTATAATATCTTTCCACCAAGTTCCCTCTGCCTTCTTTCCAGTAACTTTATCCTGTTTAGTAATTTTTTCTTGTGGAACATTCTTTTGAATCTTTTCAGTTGATGTGGATTGTCTAACACCAGTATTATCACTTTGTATTCCACTTTTCTCAATACTTGACACTTTTTTCTCCAATTCTAATATTTTATCTTTCAATTCATCAATTCCTGCTTTATCAGTTATTAGATTTGTAGATAATCTTATTATTCCCGCTTGAAATATTATTATTTTTTGTGAAGATTTCTTTATGTCATTTTCCAATTGTGATAAATCATATATTATTCTCAATAATCTCTCATTACTTACCTTTTCCGATAAATCTTTTATTTTTCCTAACTCTTCATCACTATAAATATCTAAATTTTTACTGGTTTTATATATTAATATATCCCTTATATATTTTATAACTTCCCAAATAAAATATTCTATATCTTTTCCCTCGTCCATTACCTCTCTTATTGCATCCATTGAATTTTCATAATTATAATTTATAATGCTATCTGCTATTTTATGAACATATGTCAAACTAGGAATCCCAACTAATTCTTTTACTTTCTCTTGTTTTATATCCTTAGCCCCATCCTGAATACATCTTTCAAGTATTGAAAGGGCATCCCTCATAGCTCCTTCTGATAATACTGCAATTAACTTTAAAGCATCCGTAGTTATCGAAATACCTTGTATATCACATATATATTTTAATCTCTTTGAAATATTCTCATTAGAAATCTTCTTAAAATTAAATTTTTGACATCTCGATAATATAGTAGTTAATATTTTTTGAGGTTCAGTTGTTGCCAAAATAAATTTTACATGTTTTGGTGGTTCTTCTAAAGTCTTTAATAAGGCATTAAATGCACCTGTTGTTAACATATGAGCCTCATCTATTATATATACTCTATACTTTGCTACCGTTGGTAAAAAGTTGACTTCTTCCCTTATCAACCTAATGTCATCCACACTATTATTTGATGCTGCATCCATTTCTACAATATCTGTTAAATTTCCAGATAGCGCCATCTTACAAATTTCACATTCATTACAAGGTTCGCCTCCCTGTGGATTAAGACAATTTACCGCCCTCGCCAGTACTTTAGCGGCTGATGTTTTTCCTGTGCCTCTTCCTCCATTAAATAAATATGCATGCCCTACTCTATTTGATTTAATTTGATTTTTAAGTGTAGTTGTTATATGTTCTTGCCCTACAATATCCTCAAATTTTAGAGGTCTAAATTTTCTATATAAAGCTGTATATTCCAAAACATCCCCCCCTTTTTTATAAATAATCATTAACTTATAGCCTTAAATTTAAAAATGATATTTTAATATTCAATTCCTCTATGGAAAATAACTTTCACATAAAGATTTCTACTTATTGCTGCTTCCTTCCGGACCTGACAAGATTCATAGTTCTTTATTGAACTTTATTTTCCATACAAGAATTAAACATTCAATATCATTTTTTATTATATACTGTTTTTATATTTTTTTCAATAGTTTTTACACTCTTTTAAAAATAAATTTTCCATCATTGATTAGTTCTTGAGTCTCTGTTCCTTCCTTTGTTATATCACCATAAGGTAATTCTAATTCAATCGTTGTTTTAAATGCCTTATTTTTCACATCTATTATTAAGTCAAATTTCACCTTAAATTTCACTTCTTCATTCTTTAAATTTATATTTGCTAACAAATTTCCATCATGAACTAACTCCGATTCTTTATCTAAAACATATTCCCCAAGTTCTGTATTGCTTATTCTAATAAGCGCCGTTCCTCCTTGATTTCCTATTTGTAATAACTTATAATCACTTTTTTCAGCACCCTTATACGTTAATCCATATCCAACCAAAAAGGCCTCATCATAGTTAAATAAATTCCCCTCTATACTATTTGGCATATACTTTTTTATTTCTCCCTTTTTTGGTTCCTCTTCAACTACAATATTTTCTATAGAAATACTCTGGATTTTTTCTTCCTTTTTGTATCTATCATTCTTTTGTATACTGAAATATATATCATTATTTTGAATGACATCTACACACCATTGTTTTTCTTTTTCATTCAACCCATTTTCCTTTGTTTTTCCCTCCGCTGTGCTAACTATTGTAATTTTAGAAAGATTAAACGGCATATTTTTTTCCCCTTCTACATTGTACTTTACAACCTCTATTATTGAATATATTAATATCATTAGTACTGCAAATATTGATATATATCTCTTTATTATTTTCTTTCTATTATAAAACAATAATAAAACCCCCTACGTTATTTGTTTAAAATTAGATTAAACTTATCATAATTATTTTTACTTAATTTTTGATTTACTTCTCAATTCTTTAAAAAACTTCTTTAAAATTGCTTCACATTTTTCTTGTAATACTCCACTTTCTATTTCTACTATATGATTAAATTTATAGTCATTTAGTAAATTTAAAACTGAACCACAGGCACCTGTTTTATAATCCATTGTCCCTATATATACTTTCCTAATACGCGATTGAATTAATGCTCCTGCACACATACTACAAGGTTCTAATGTAACATACATATCACAATCCATCAATCTCCACGCTTTCAATTTTCGGCTAGCTTTCTGGATTGCTAACATTTCTGCATGTTTTGTTGTATCTTTTTTTAATTCTTTTAGATTATGAGCCCTCGCAATTATTTTACCCTCTTTAACAATAACCACACCCACTGGAACTTCTCCTTTTTGGTATGATTTTTCTGCCTCTTTTAGTGCTTCAATCATAAACTTTTCTTTCATATCTAAAACTCCTATAATATAAAAGTGAAGAGACAGAAAACTACATAAAGTGTAAAATTTCCAATCTCTAACTTTAAAATGGTGTGCCAGAAGGGATTCGAACCCCCGACCTACGGTTTAGGAAACCGGCGCTCTATCCTACTGAGCTACTGACACATTTCACATACACGTACATTATACTACATATTTTATTTTTTTTCTATACTATTTATAAAATTTTCTATTTCTTTTTTATCTAAAACCCTATATTGTCCTATTTTCAAGTCTTTTACAACTAAATTTCCAATCCTAGTTCTATGAAGTGCAACCACTTTTCTACCTATCGCTTCGCACATATTGCGAACTTCTCTATTTTTTCCCTCATGAATTGTAATTTCTATTCTTGATATATTTTTTTCATGATCAGTTTTTAAAATTTTAACCTTTGCCTTTCCAGAAATATAATTATCAATTTTAACTCCCTGTCTTAATTTTTGAACATCATTATCATCTACTATTCCCCTAACGGTTGCTATATAAGTTTTTTCTACCTCATTTTTTGGATGTGAAACACTATAAACAAAATCCCCATCATTCGTTAATAATAGAGCACCTGACGTATACATATCTAATCTTCCAACAGGCACAACCTTCTTATCTATTCCTTTTAATAAATCAATTACTGTGTCCCTCCCGAAATTGCTCTTTCACAGTAGTCACATATCCAATTGGCTTGTTTAATAAGATATAAATTTTTTCATTATCTATATCTACTTCTCTATCTTCAAAATAAACCTTATCATGTTCTATATTAATTTTTGTTCCTAGCTCAGTTACTACTTTACCATTAACCTTAACCCTACCCTGCATAATATACTCTTCAGCTTTTCTCCTTGAAGCGACTCTATTATTTGCAAGAAATTTTTGTAATCTTATTTCCATAAAAGCACCTTTTATTTGCCTCTTAATGTAATTATTTTAGGCATATTCCCTTTCTGTTATAGGATATTATTATACATTATTTACCAAAAAAAGTCAATATTTTTACATTTTTTTGTAAAAATACTGACTTGCTAATTTATAATCCAAAACTTACACCTAATGCACTATTTATTTTAGTAATGACTCCCTCATCATCAATATGACCTATTTTTTCTTTTAATCTACTTTTATCAATGGTACGAATTTGCTCCGTAAGTACCACAGACTCAGCTTTTAATCCATTATCACATGCCTCTATTTCAATATGAGTTGGCAATTTATTTTTTCCAACCTGTGATGTAATAGCTGCTGCAATTACTGTTGGACTATACTTATTACCCACATCATTTTGAATTATTAATACGGGGCGTACGCCCCCTTGTTCAGAACCTACAACCGGACTCAAATCCGCATAAAACATATCTCCCCTTTTAACTATCATCTGCTTTATCACTCCCACTACTTCTATATTTACAGTTAGATTTAGTTAATATATTTTAAACTATTTATTACAATTTAAATGCTAAAATATCTTCATTTACATTATTTATTTCTATCTCATTATATTCTATGTAAACTGTTTTATTTTGGTTAATATCCTGAATAAGCATTTTCGTAGGCTTGTGAGTTACTTTATCAATATATAGTTCTTTGAAAATATTATATTTATTGTTTGACTCTTCCAATTTTACCGACATAACTATTTCATTATTTTTTTCCTTGAATTGTTTTGACTCATATCTATTATAATCATCTATAAATGTACTTAACCATAAGTTATTTTCTGAAACATCAGGACAATTTTCATATAATTTTGTCAAATCCATTTTTGTATTTGTAAGCTTTAACACACCTCCACTTAAAGTGGTTTGCATTCCCGCTATTGCTTCTGGCTCTATTACAGTTTGCTTTGCTCCTTTATTTTTCTCGTAGTATTGCTCCAATTTGTACTTATTTGTATTTTTGTTACTAATAACTTCCACGCTAACTTGTGCTTGATAAGCATCAATGTTTAAAATATATTGCGTTAATTCTTCTACTGTTAACTTACTAATATTATTTCCATTATTCATTTTTTTATATACATTCAAACCCAAAAAAATAAAAAAACATAAAATGATTATACTTAAAACTATAAAAAATACTTTTTTATTAATCATAATCCCCTCCTACAATATTTAAGGCAAAACCCTTTTATATACTAACAAATTTAAAATTTTTGTGTGCATTAGTTTAGGGCATAGCCTTTTTTATACAATAGTAAAAGATAACTTTCCTATTATATAAAAAAATATAGATATTATTAATCTATATTCTTTAATTTTGTAAAATATTCTTTTAATGTGTTTTCAACTTCTTCTTTTTTCTCCATTTTATTTATTCTTTCTTTAACTTCAGATGAATTTTCTAATCCTTTTAAATAATAGCAAATATGTTTTCTCATTTCTCTTATCCCTGATACTTCTCCCTTTTCTTTTATCTCTAAATCAATATGTTCTAAAATAATTTTTAATTTTTCATCTAGACTTGGTTCATAATATTTTTTAGATTTCAAAAAATCAATTATTTGTTTAAATATCCAAGGGTTTCCTAAAACTCCCCTTCCTATCATAATTCCATCTACACCTGTAATTTCTAAAATTCGAAGTGCATCCTCAGCTGTTTTTATATCACCATTACCTATAACTGGAATATTTACGCTCTCTTTTACTTCTTTTATAATGTCCCAATCGGCACTACCCGTATAAAACTCTTCTCTCGTCCTTCCATGAATAGTTATAGCTGATGCTCCAGCCTTTTCTATCCTTTTTGCAGCCTCAACCGCCACAATATTGCTACTATTCCAACCTTTACGAATTTTTACAGTTACCGGAATATCAACTACTGAAACAACCCCCCTTACAATATCTTCTACTAAATCTAAATTTTGAAGTAACTTACTTCCGTCTCCATTTTTAACAATCTTGGGTGCTGGGCATCCCATATTAATATCAATAATATCAGCGTATTTACTTACATACTTGGCAGCATATTTCATTGTTTCTACATCATTTCCAAAAATTTGCACTGCAATTGGTCTCTTCTCATTTTCCATATTTAATAGTTTCTTCGTTTTTTCATCATTATAAAACAAACCTTTACTACTTATCATCTCAGTATAAACCAACCCGTGGATTAAACTTTTCGCATACACTTCTAAATGGCAGGTCTGTTATACCTGCCATTGGTGCTAATAAAATATTATTTTCTAATTCAACATTTCCTATCTTAATTTTCCTCAAATACATTTATTTACCCTCTACTCTACAAAAATTACTTTCTTTCTCCTTGCACTAATGTTTAATAATAACCCTATTAATATAAAATTCGTTATTAGTGAGCTTCCTCCATAACTTACAAAAGGTAATGGAACACCCGTTATAGGAAGTATTCCCATAGTCATTCCAATATTCTCTAAAACATGAAATACAAATATTCCAGTAATCCCTATTGCTATATAACTACCTAAATCATCTTTAGCGGTCTTTGCCACATAAATACCCTTTGTTATTAAAGCTACATATAAGCATATAACTATTGTACCAACAATAAATCCCATTTCCTCGCATATCACCGCAAAAATGAAGTCCGTTGTTTTTGGATATAAAAATCCCAATTGAGTTTGATTACCTTTTAATAATCCCATTCCTAAAAATTGCCCTGCTCCTATGGCAAGTTTAGATTGCATCGAATTATATCCAGCCCCCCTAGGGTCCAATTCCGGATTAAAAAACACATCTATCCTTGTTTTTGCATGTTCTGGTATTACAAAATAATATAATATAGGCAATATAATTACTGTAAGTATAATCGCAATTACTATATATCTTTTCTTTATCCCTGATGAAAATAAAATAAATATAGTTGCTACTAAAAACGCCCCTGCCGTACCATAATCTGGCTGTTTTAATATCAAGAAAATAGGAATAGCAACAAACAATAATACAAAAAGCAATTTTAATGGTTTGCTAATTTGGTCGTTTCCCCCATGCCTCTGAATATTTACAATCACACTCGAAACAACAATTATAGCAAATATCTTCATTAATTCCGCTGGTTGAAAAGAGAACATTCCTAAATCAAACCAACTTGTTGCACCATTTATTGAAGGTGTAAATAACACCGCTACCAATAACCCCAATAATATAACGTATACGACATAACTATATTTTATTATCCTTTGATAATCTACCATTATAGAAAATATAAATACAGGAATACTTACTGCAATCCATATAAGTTGTTTTTTAAATTCGTCATAGTTAGTATTTTTAGTAGCAGAAAATAAGGCTACTAATCCTATTATTAATAGTAATATTACACTTATTAATATTGTCCATTCTATATTCTTAAGCATCCTTTTTTTCATATTTTAACCTCATTTTTTTATTTTTTCTTGTTAGTTTTGTTCGTGCTTTTATTCAAATTTTTAGTATTCTTATCCGACGTTCCAGTACTAATTTGTTTTTTTATTATTCTTTCAGCAACTTTTGAAACCTTTTCTAAATTTTCTACACCCTTTTCTGATTTTCCCTCAACTACAACTTTTTTAGTCTCAATTTTTTTAATCCCAGCTTCAACTTTTTTAGCCTCAACTACTTCATCTTTTTTTATTCCTTCAACCTGAGTTTTCTCGTCTTTAACTTTACTCTCTTCATTTTCATTTTTCACTTCTTTATTTTCAGTAGATTTTTTTTCAACATTTTGATTAGTATTGGTATTTTTAGTATCATCCTTTATTGTTACAATCGGAATATTTGCATACAACGCTGGCGCACCTGTGGTTCCGTCAACATTTTCTTTGTTTGTAAGTCTAACATCTATAGAAGTTTCATCTACCTCTATATATTTTTTAATTACTTCTATTATTTCCTGCTTCATCATTTCTAAGAAATCGGCTGATACATTAGCCCTATCCTGCATAAGAACTAAGTGTAATCTTTCTTTAGCAGTATCTTTTGAATTTATATCTTTTTTTTGTTTTGCCTTGATTTTATTTAAAAATTTTATTATGCTATCTATCATTTTTTCCTCCACTTAGTAATTTATTTTTTAGAGAAAAACTTTTTCATTCTTGCAAAAAAACCTTTTTCTCTGCCTGGAATTGTAACTTCTATATTTTCTCCCAAAATTCTTTTGGCAGTTTCAACATATGCCCTTCCAGAAGGTGCCTTTGTATTTGTTACTACAGGTTCACCTTTATTGGTATGTGTGATTATGTACTCGTCGTCTGGTACAACTCCAACAAGATCTATTGATAATAAATCTACGATGTCATCAACGTCCATCATCTCACCTTTTTTGACCATTGATGGTCTTAATCTATTTATCACTAATTCTGGATTTTTTATTTCAGATGATTCTAGTAAACCAATAATTCTATCTGCATCTCTAATCGCTGATATTTCTGCAGTAGTAACTACTATTGCTCTACTTGCCCCAGCTATTGCATTTTTAAATCCCTGTTCTATTCCTGCTGGACAATCTATTAAAATATAATCAAATTCTTCCTTTAATTTTTCTGTTAACTCCCTCATTTGTTCTTCATTGACAGCACTTTTATCTCTTGTTTGTGCAGCTGGAAGTAAAAACAATTCATTAAAACGTTTGTCTTTTATTAAGGCTTGTCTTAATTTACATTTTTCCTCAACAACATCAACAATATCATACACTATTCTATTTTCCAACCCCATAACAACATCTAAATTTCTTAAGCCTATATCAGTATCTACTAACACAACCTTTTTATTATTTAATGCTAGGGCAGAACCTAAATTAGCCGTTGTAGTTGTTTTTCCTACTCCACCTTTTCCGGATGTTATAACTATAACTTCTCCCATATTCCTTTTCCTCCTTATTAGCTTTTTAAAGTGCTTTTCTAATTACCTCTATATTCTATACTAAAACTCGCAAATTGTCAATATATTTACAAGTATTTTATTGACTTTGTTTTTTTTCTATGTTATAATATTCGTATTGTAACTTGTAAATAAAAGTATAGAAAATTTTTTATATTTAAAAAGGAGTGAGTATTATGGTTAATAATTTGACCGTTTCTGTAGTATCGAAAATTTTATATAATTTCTATAAAAATTATATAAATAATTTCACTTACTATAACCTCAGATTTCCTCTAAAAAACGGTAGGTATTCGCATATTACTATCGATATTTTAAGAGATATTCAAGATTTTTCAAATGGAGGTTATCCAGAGGCTGCGAAAACTATTACTACTGAAGAAGAAGCATTTGCTTCAAATTACAATCTTATACCTATGTTTTATAATTCTGAAGAGTCTAATACTTGGAAAAGTCACGTTATAGTCCCTAAGAATATATTTTTACAGATTTTATGGTCTAACATATTCTATAAATTTATTAATTACAGAATATTAAACCCTAATTCTTTATATATTTGCGACTATATTACTGAGGAAGATTCCTCCTATGACTTATCATTGTCTTTTCATGATCATGATAACGAAGAGTTTAAGTCTCTGAAAAAAGCTTGTTACAGATTTTTAACTCACAATTTAGAAAGTTTTTCTACTGAAAAGGATGCTCTTATAATTTTGGATAACGTAAAACTCTTAATAAATTATATTTACCAAAATTACGAAGATCCAAAAGATACTAAATTAAGATTAGAATTAAAAAACTTAAAAAAGGTACAGAAAAACTCTAATAGACTAAAAAAAGATTACAGTTCTTTAAAGGAGGCTTTTAATTCTCTCAATGATAACTACATCAGTCTAAAAAAGCAATATGAGTGTTTGTCAAATAATAATGATAATATTTCCAATGAAGTTTGTAATATTTCTAAGTCTCTTAAAGATTTAGAGGAAAAATTAGATGATATTCATCGTTTTATCCGCCTAAAATCTGACGACTATAAATAAAAAAAGAAGAAGCACACAAAATTCAATTTTTGTGTGCCTCTTCTCTTTTTATATAATAGAAAAGTTCTCCTTTCCTATCCATCTATACTATTTTTCCTCCTCCAATTACTATTTGTCCATCATAGAAAACTATTGACTGCCCTGGTGTTGGTGCCATTTGTGCTTCTTCAAAATCAATTTTTGCCAACCCATCTATAAAAGTAATTATTGCATTTGCAGGCTTAGCCAAGTACCTTATCTTAGCTTGAACTTCTAAAGTTTTAGAAAAATCAATATCTACAAGCCAATTTAACTCACTTGCAAAAATAGTCTTATAATAAATCTCCTCTTTTTCTCCAACAACTATTTCATTTTTTTCTACAGAAATATTTTTAACGTATAACGGTTTTTCATTTTGAATCCCTAATCCTTTCCTTTGTCCAACGGTATAATTAATAATTCCATTATGTTTCCCCCTCTTGCATCCATTACAATCTAAAATACATCCTTGCTTCATGGCAATACTTTTTTCTTCTTTCGATAGTGAACTATTTAGAAAATCAATATAATTATCATTTGGTATAAAACATATTTCTTGGCTATCTTTTTTATCAGCAACAACTAATCCATAATCCTTTGCAATCTTCCTTATTTCATCCTTACTTTTAAATTTTTCAAGAGGAAATATAATATGCGGTAAAACTTCCTTTCTTATATTATATAAAAAATATGATTGATCCTTGTTTAATTCGTCGGATTTCTCTAAAACGTATTGGTTATACTTCGTACTAAATTCAATTTTACAATAGTGCCCCGTTGCAATGAAATCCGCCCCAAGTTCCATTGCCTTATCAAATAACGCCCCAAACTTCAAAAATCTATTACATTCTACACAAGGATTTGGCGTTTTTGCATTAATATACTTGTTTTTGAAATCCTCAATAACATATCTCTTAAATTCTTGTGAAAAATCAACTACGTGATGTTCTATGCCAAGTTTTCTGCATACCTCTTTCGCATCCTCTTCCGCAGTTTTGTCACTGTCCCACAATTTCATTGTTACACCTATAACATTATATCCTTCTTTCATAAGTATAATTGCCGAAACAGAACTATCGACACCACCACTCATTCCTAATACTACTGTTTTATTCATTCTCTCTCTCCCAATTTATATTTGTAAACATACATTAGCTTACCTAACTAACACCTATTATACTACTTATTTCAAAAAATTGCAAAACTTTTGTAATTTTATTTGACTTTATATTACTAATATAGTACAATTAAAAATATTAAAAAGAAAGGATGTTGAATTTATTGAGCGCATTACCACTTTTAGTTAAATATATTATAACTTTTATAATAGGTATGGTTCCTATTATTGAATTAAGGGGAGCTATTCCAATTGCTGTTGGAATGGGATTAACCTATTTTGAAGCTTTTATAATAAGTTTTATAGGAAATATCATCCCTATATACTTCATCGTAAAATATATAAGGCCCTTATTCGACTTTTTTGGAAGATGGAAAATTTTTAAAATTATAATAGATTGGGCAAGTAATAAAGCCACAAAAAAAATTAAAGAAAGTGAAAAACTTCAAAACTACACTATGATTGGTTTGTTTTTATTTGTAGCAGTTCCCCTTCCTGGCACGGGTGCTTGGGTTGGTTCCCTGATTGCAAATTTCTTAGACCTTCCTGTAAAAAAAGCATTTTGGCCTCTAGCATTAGGAGTACTTGCTGCAGGAATAATAGTTCTAACAGTTACTGCTATAAGTTTTGGAGGAGTAGCCGCACTATTCAATCATTAGATGTTAAACTTATATTTGAGATATTCCCTTTCTATAACTATAAAAAAAACAAGTACTTATTTCAAAATACTTGTTTTTTTATAGTTACAGGGTTGCTAGTTAAAGTTTTTATAACAAAAGAGTCATAATTAATACACTCAAACACTTTAAGTATTTGTCCAAATACTTATTCCCTCTTCTTGGCACCATTGTACCTCTTTTTGAGTTTGAGAATTATTTGAACCTTGAACGTAATACATTATCCCTTCATAAACGACCAATTTTTGTCTATATGAAGGCAATATATCTGGTATAAGTTCATTTATTTGAGTTTCAAAAGTAATAGTTATAGCATTTTTTCGTAATCCGACTAATATCTCCAGCCTTTATATCGTTTACATCAAAATCATTTCCCAACCTTTGTTTTTTCACATATGTACTTACATCCTCATTATATATTTTCATGTAAGTTTTAAATTCTGTTTCTTTCATTACTTTCATTACTCCATTATCTCCATTAGAATAATACAATGCTAACCCTGATAACATTAGCATAACTACAATCATTATACTTAATGCAACAAGCGTTATTCCCCTATTTTCTTTCATCTCAAACCTCACTTTTTTATTTATTTTTCTAATTTAAATTCAACGTATTCATCAATAGCAAGTTTTAACACCGCTGCTATTGGTACTGCTAAAAACATCCCCAAAAATCCAAAGTAAGCACCACCCATTGTTACAGCAAAAATTACTAAAAGTGGACTAATTTTTAATGAGTTTCCTACAATTTTAGGTCCTGTTATGTTTGCATCTAGTTGCTGAACAATTAAAATTAATATTGCCATCACTATTGTTTGGCTTACACCACCTGTAGCAAGAGTTATTAATATTGAAATTCCAACGGCAATTATTGCACCAAAATATGGTATTAAGTTAAACAACCCTATAAATAATCCAAGTAATATTCCATACTTAACCCTAACAATTAACATTATAATGGTTGCCAATATTCCCACTATCATAGCAGCTAATAATTGACTAGATACAAATTTAAAAAATATTTCGTTACTTTTGAAAAAGTATCTTTTTACACTCTTATATGCGTTAGGTTTTAATATAGCTTTTGATAAATTACCAAAAAACTTTAATATTTCAGATCTCTCTAATAAAATATATATTGAAACAACAATTGCTATAAATATATTAAATATTCCCTTTGCAAAATTTAACAAGTTCTTCGCATACTGAGTTATATTATCTATATTTATAAATTCTTTTATATTAATATTTTTAGTCTCCTCTATCAAATTATTTGCTATTTCACTTTGTAATCCTGACTCTGATTTCATCTGCACCAATTTATCAATTATTTCATCATAATATTCTCCAATATTATTAGAAAATTCAACCCCACTCTTTATAAGTGGTGGTAAAACAAAGTTTACTATTATCACAATTAAGATAACTGCTAAAATATAAACAGTCAAAACACTTAATCCTCTTGCCCTTCTTTCAACAAACTTAATTTTCCTGCTTTTATATAATTTTTCAATTTGTTTGCATGGTATATACAATAAATATGATATTAATATTCCCATAAGAAATGGTTTTAAGACTTGGACAAAGTTTGAAATTCCCTCTTTAATCTGGGTCGTATTTTCAAACACCTTATATATTACTACAAATACTATTGCTACAATACACCAATACACCCACTTTGCTATACTTTTATTACTCTTCTTTTCCAAATTATTCTCCTCCTATATTAAAAATTTGCTCTGCATTTTGATATGTTATTTTTGCAATCTCTTGAATTGTTTTACCCTTTACTTTTGCCACTTTTTCCGCAATATACCTAACATTTCTTGAATCATTCCTTTTTCCCCTATTTGGTTCAGGTGATAAATATGGACTATCAGTCTCAATTAAAATTCTTTCTAGGGGCACCATTTTTATTATTTCATCAGCATTCTTACAGTTTTTAAAAGTAATGGGTCCAGCAAACGAAATATAAAAATCTAATTTTAAAGCCTCTTTTACTAATTCCTTGTTTAACGGACAGCAGTGAAATATTCCCTTCTTCTTCACAGGATTAGACTTTAATATATCTATGGTATCAATTGCTGCGTCCCTTGTGTGAATTTGTATTGGTAATTCTAATTTATTTGCTAATTCAATTTGTTTTATAAATAATTCTTTTTGTAGTTCCTTATTTCCCTTTTCCCAATAATAATCTAATCCTATTTCTCCAATAGCGCTAATTTTTTTATTGTCTAATATTTTCTCCAATTCTTCCACATCTTCGGTCACATTTTGTGTAACATCATTAGGTGATATTCCACAAACAGCATAAATATTTTCGTATTCTTCCGAAAGTTCTATTGCCTGTTTTGAAGATTTAATATTATACCCTGCACACACAAATTTTGTAACTTGTTCTTTAAATGTCTCTTCAATAATTTTCTTCCTATCCCCATCAAATTTCTCATCATTATAATGAGAATGTGTATCAAAAAATTCCATATCTATTCCCCTATCTTTCCAACAGTTACTACACAATTTGCTATTGCATACTCCTTTATATGTGATAAACTAATATCAACATTTATATTTGGTTGTGTCATATTATTAATATTTACAAAAGGTCTTCCATTCTCTTTATTATCAATTTCAATATCCTTATACGATATTTCATCGTTTTTATATTCTTGAGATAAAGCCTTAAATACAGCCTCTTTTGCAGCAAATCTTGCCGCAAAATGTTCATATTTATTTTTACCTTTTGAATTACAATATTCTATTTCTTTTTCTGTATATATTTTGTTTAGAAATTTTTCGCCAACTTTATCATCTATTATTTTCTTTATCCTACTAACTTCAATTATATCAGTTCCACAAAATATTTTCACTTTTCCATTCCTACTTTCTAATAATATAACTATACCATATTTTTTTATTTTTTACAATATGTTTATATAAAGAAAGATTTATGTATTTTTTATTTATACATAAATCTCTTTTTTGTATCGTGGAGTTCATAAATAACTATACATATACACTTTTTCGTTATTATTTTGTATAGTACCCAGCATTTATATCTTCTGATATATGCCATTCTCCTATAAAATCTATTACCAAATTATTTTCAAGTGAATATTTAGGTTCTACTACAACCGTTCCTTCTTGATTAATACTTCCCCATAAACCATCCTTTTTTATAGCTGCATAACCATTTTTATTTTGCTCTATTGCATCATCATAAATATAGTCAACTTTTACAATTCCATTTTTATCCACAAATCCATATTTACCATCTTTTTTACTTAAGAATAATGTATTCTCTATCAAAAACTTATTGCTTTCAGTTTGCTCGAATCTGAAATTATAGTATTTATATTCCCCATCTTCCCTCATTTTTATATAACCTTTGTTCTCTTCAACCTCGCACACAATTCCGCTCAATTTTATCTCAAAATTTTTATCTATTAAGTCTGATGTATAATCCTCTTTTTCCGCTTCTACACATTCAATATTACTCCTATATGTCATCTTATTATACTTATATTCTACCTTCATTTCCTTTGCAGTATTTATTATACCATATAATTTATCTTTTTTAGCTATATAATTATCATCAAAAGTATAGGTAAGTTCTTTATATTCCATTGGAATTATCTTGTTATTTAACTTGTCAACTACACCATACACATTATTTTTTGATATGATTATATTTTCTCCATTTATAGATTTTACCTTATCAAAAACGCCCTCTAAATATTCATTTTTTTGACTATCAACAATTTTCCACTTTGAATTTTCTTTTACAACGTACATATTTTCACCACATACATTTGCAATTTCCTCATATTTACAATCAAGTACCTTTGTTGATTTGTTAACAACTCCATATTTATTATTTGAATCTTTTACAATATAACCATCCTCAACATTGTTTGTAAGTGCTTGTATTTGTGTATATTCACTTTCTATTATTACTTCTCCATTATTATCAAGCAATCCCTGTTTTCCATCTTTTACAGTTATAAATCTTTTTTGAATATTTTTTAAAGGAGTAATCCCATCATATTCACACCTAACAATCTCTGTTCCATCTATACTCATTAACCCATACTTGCCATCTTTACATACTTTTAAAATATCTTTCTCGTACCAAAGACTATTTTGTTCATCAATATTTGATATTGCCTCCACGGTATCGTACCTCTCAAATAGGTTCTCATTTTTTTCATTTATAGCCTTTGATTTATATGTTCCATCATCATAATTTACATCATAAGTGCATACAAATACTGCTTTATATGGATTTGGAATAATTATCATTTCATCATATTCTGGATTAATTATTGTTTTCCCCTCGTTATCTATTACTCCCCATTTATTATCTGAAAAAACCGTAAAATATGCCGTTTCATATTTTCTTTGTGTTGTACTTACCTCCTTATTTAATAACTTTGTTATTATCACTACAAACATTATTAATACCAAAAATACTAGTATTACTGCTAAAACTTTCTTCTTATTTAATTTTGCATTTTTATCATATCTTTTTCCACCACTCATTGTTATTTATACCTCCTACATACAAAACTTCTATCTAATATATATAACTATACCATAAAAACGAATATTTTACAAGGTTATATTAAATATAAAAGGTTCATTCTTAGATTTTATTAACTTTTGCGACTATTACCGTCATGTCATCTTTGCCGATTCCATAATCATTAATGAGCAATTTTTTTAGATTTATTAATATATATTAGTTATGTTAACATTTATTAAGATATCCCCTTATTTTCATATTTTACCGCCTTAAAATAATCTTTCTTAATCATTGTTAATTTTTAACACCTCACAATTTTTTAATTTTAATTTACTATAATTGTTATCATATGGTTCTCCTTCAAAGTAACATTTAATATAAATACTTACCCCAGCATGTGTAACTACTAATATATCTTTTTCTTTATACTTTTCCACTATATCATCTAAAAAATCCGTAATTCTTTTTCTAAATAATGGTAACGGTTCTATCCCAAACCTTTTTTCATTTGGATCTGTAAAATCAACTGCATCTGTACAATCTTCTTTTAGTTTTCCTTCTAATTCTCCATTACACCTTTCTATCAATCTTTCATCTTTTATAATATCTCCGTTAGATATTATCTCAGCTGTCCTATATGCCCTTTTTAATGGACTAGCAAATATCTTATCAAATTTAATGTCTTTTAATTCCTCCCTAATTTTTTCTGCTTGCCCTATTCCCTTTTCATTCAACTCAATATCTATTCTCCCTTGATATCTTCCCTCTAAATTCCAATTTGTTTGCCCATGTCTAACTATATAAATCATCTTATCAAATTCCCCTTTCTTTTATCATGGAAATTCTTGAAGCAATAATATCCCTATGTCCATCTATTCCCCTTATTATTTTATTCAAGCTATTATTCATAGTCTCAAAAGGTAGTGCAACAGAGCTTAAATAAGGTTTTAACTCTTTAAATTTTGTTTCCGTTAATAATCTTCCATTTGTACTTAATCTAGTATCAATTCCTTTCTTATAAGCATCCTTAATTAACTCCGTAATATGTGGAACTAATAATGGTTCTCCTCCTATGTATCTATTTTTTGTCACTCCCCCTTGGATTAACTTGTCTTGTATAATAAAGTGTTCTTTTTTTAAATTTATCTCTGTAGTCTTACACGGGCTAATACAATATCCACATTTTTCTTGACATCCATGAGTGATTATCCAGGACACTATCACCTCATTTATATGTTTCCCATCTTCGATAGTATACTTACATTGTTTTTCATTTGTTTTCATACTTTTACCTCCATAAAATTTTTTATTAATAGGTTTCTTTATCAAAAACATAATTATATAATATCATATTTTATGTATCTTGTCAATTTTTTGCATTTGAATTTTTTCGTTTCACCACTTTTTTATATCTCCCTTTGACATTCTTAGATTTTATTAACTTTTGCGACTATTACCGTCATGTCATCTTTGCCGATTCCATAATCATTATCGATTGCTTCACCCAAGATAATATCTGCTACTTTCTGCGCATCATCAGATTTAATCTCCTCTAATAAATATTGCACCCATAATTCTTTATTTGTATAATCATCATTCGACTCTAAAATTCCATCCGTGCACATCACTATTATATCTCCATCTTGTATATCTTTCTCATAAACAACCAAATCAATATCCGCTATTATCCCTGTTGGTAATGCAACTGATTTAAGAAGTTCAACTTTATTTCCGTTTTTTACATATGTAGGACATGCTCCATTTTTTATAAATTCTAATGTTCCATTAAATAAATCAATGATTCCCACATCCAATGTTGTATACATCTCTTCAGATGTATTTATAGATAATATTGAATTTATCAATTTTATTGAGGTATCTTTCTCGAATCCTGAACTCAACATCTTTTCCAACATTGAAATTGCTAAACTACTACTTTTTTTAGCATCCTGTCCAGATCCCATGCCATCACTTAATGCAACTAAATGCTTTCCATCTTCTAATTTCATATTTGCAGTTGTATCTCCAGAAATAGCTGAACCTACCTTTGTCGCCCTTGCAATCCCAATTTGTAAATTATATTTATCCGTACTTGTAAATAAGTACATACACGAATCAATCTTCCTTCTAGTACCACATACTTGTTTCTGTAAAATCATTTTCTGTCCTATTGATTTCTCTATTATTTTCTGAATTGTTTTTAAATTACAACCCGAATTTTCCACATTTTCGCAACATTTTGTGTATAACGTTATTATATATTTATCATTTTCAGATTTTTTTATTGAAATCTGTTTTAATTCAATATTCTTCTGCTCTAATAAAAGTTTTATCTGTCTTTGTAAATCTTCATTTTTAGTTTCTTTTTTTCCAATGTCCGTAGCCATTGTGTTTATGGCCTTTGAAACCTCCTCTAATTGATTCGAAACAACTCTCTTATTTTCATCTAATTTCTTCTTCCAAATAAAATTTATTTTGCTCAATCTGAATGCTGTATTTATTACTTTTATTACCTCTTCTATATCTTTTCCAATTTCATTATCTTTTGTATCTGTGTCAAATCCTATCAAATAATTATTATTATCTTCAAAAATTGTTATTAAATCTTCCCTCTTTATTTGTTCCTTCTCTAATAATAAGGTAAAGATGCTATCTACAATACTCGTATCTGACCCATACAAGTCATCAAACAATATATTATCCTCTAATCCATCTAACCCGTTCATCAACTCTTCTATAAATATTTTTTTATTTTTTTCTTGTTGCAATAAAAGTTCTTCTTCATCAACGATGGTAGCGGCGGCTTCTTTGTAACTTTTTGCCATCTCAGAAATTGTATCAGACATATTCCCTAATTTATATATAGTCTCAGAAGTATTACCTTCTAATCCCCTATCCGTTGATATTGGAAGACATTTTGTTTTATTATATGAATCGCCTATGTTTATTTCTATATTGTTTGGTACGGCAAGCAGCCCTATAAACGCTATTAATATTTCCTTAAAAAGTATAACTGGCATAGTTATTCCATTTTCAACATAAGTTAACACAATAGTTCCTGCCACAAATCCAACTGCAACCCCTATTTTACCAAACTTTCTAAATAACCCTGCCATCATTCCAGACAAACTATACGCTGCAACCATAATTGGTCCTTCTGATGCAATTATACCAAGCACTATCCCAACAGTTATTCCTGTTGTTGCCCCTACTAATATCCCATTTTTCCAACCTAATATTAATACTAGCAAAATACTCAATATATTTTTCAATGAAAAACCAAATATTGCTATATCTCCTACCCCGGCAATTGCTATTGCTATAAGTAGTGTTGCTCCAACAACTTCTTCTATTGAAAATACCTTTTTATATTTATAATCTTTTATAACTGTTATTGCATTTACAAATATCTTATAAAATACCGTTACAGCCATTGCAAATATTATATTGTAAATAATTTCATATATATATATTTCTTTAAATAATGTCTGTATAATACCCACTATAAAACATGAAAAAAATAAATGTGTCCCTAACTTATTTTTCTCATTGGTATCTGTTTGTATTTTTGGTTTTTTTACAGCAACTAATACAAAAAACACCATAGATATTAATATATATTGAAGTAATGTATTCAATCCGAATCCAATTAAAGTCCCTAACCCAACTGTTATGCACATAATTCCTATTGGTATATTATTACTTAGAGTTGCAACTAATATGGCAATTCCAAAAGGTGCCAATTCCGTGCCAATTCCTACCATTGATAATAAAAAGGATATAATATATAAATATATATTTCTATTTAAGTTTAGTTTGTTTTTTTCTTTTGTGTAATTTTCATTTTGACTGTCATCAAAATCCTTTAAAATATTTTGAAACATTTTACCACCCCTACTTTTTTAAACTTTATCAATTATATCATATTTGATTGTATTTTTTTGTCACTTTTGATACATTAATTAAAAAAGTTTTCTACAAATTACATCAATTTTCTTACATTCTCTAATTTAATTTTATCCCTTACGTTTTTTCTATTCTATACTAAAAGTAAATAAAATTCAATAGTTTTTAAGATAATAAGAAAAAAAGTGAACTTTAAACTTTTAAAATTCTCTCCATACCACGTCTTCGTTCCCACATCAAAAATTCTTAAAATTTTCATATGTATTAGTTCAGTACAAATTCCTCTTTATATAATAGGAAATGATGACTTCACTATAAAAGAAGCCCCCCTAAATAATCTATTAAAGGGACTTTTTATTAATGATTTGCCGTTAATCTTATAATCAAATCAATATCATCATCTTTAGCGGCTTTATTTTTTCTTACTGCTCCGCACTTTTCACATTTTGATACTATTACATATCCTTTTTTATTACTAATCTCAACCCCAATTGGTTTTAGTCTTCCATGACATTTTTCTGCTCTATCCCCAGGGTTAACATCTACATGTTTTGAATATAGACATTTTGGGCAATGATTTCTACATGAATATCCAAGTTTTGGTACTATATTTCCACAGTTTTCGCAAGTAAATTCCTCATCTATTTGAGTAAATTTTCTATTTATATTATTCATCAAAAATACTTCCTCCTAAAAATTCTTTCAATAGTGAATTCTTAAAAACATCCTGTTTTTTTATAGGTTCAAAATATTCTAGGAACTTACATAATCTTTTAGCTTCAGCATATTCATCCTCCGTATTTTTTATTTTTCTAAGCAATGGTAATGCATAATTTTTTAGCGCAGATATTTCATATATTAATGAGGTATTAAACATGCAATCAGCTTCTTCTTGATATGGGAAAATATTTTTCTCTTCCCCTCTATTTACAGAGGCCCATGTCTTCAATGTTTTTAAGGCACTATACCCCCTAAATTGATTATCCCTCACAATTCTTCTTATTAATCTTGTATCAGTCGTAGAAATCCTATTGAATCTATCAAGATTTAATACAGCTAACGCACTAATATATATTTTGTATTTTTGATCCCTTGGAATTGATGAAGTTAGCCTATCATTTAAGCAATGTATTCCTTCCATTACTAATATCTCATCATCAGCTAATTTCATTTTTTTACCATTATATACCTTTTTTCCATGTATAAAATCGAATGTAGGCATATCTATTTCTTCACCATTTAATAACGCTGTTATATCCCTGTTAAAGAGTTCCAGGTCAATTGCCTCTATTGCTTCAAAATCCAACTGTCCATTCTCATCTTTTGGTGTGTTTTCCCTCTCTACAAAATAATTATCTACTGATATTGTCACAATCTTTAGACCATTAAGACGTAATTGAATTCCCAGTCTTCTCGCAAATGTTGTTTTTCCTGAAGAAGATGGTCCTGCGATTAATACCATTTTTACCTTTCTATTTTTCGCAACTTTATCTGCAATTTGTGCTATCTTTTTTTCATGTAAGGCTTCATCTAACAGAATTAAGTCATTTGCCTTTCCATTCCTAACTATCTCATTTAATTGATATACTGTTTTTACTTCCAAAATGTCATGTATATCTTCATATTCCTGAAGCGTAGTTAATAATTTTTTTGTTTCCTTATATTCTGTTAATTTTTTTGTTTCTTTTCTGCTTGGATACCTTATCAAGAATCCCTTTTCATACTTTATCATTTCAAAAATATCTGTGTATCCCGTTGATATTGGTAATACACCATAAAAATAATTGTAATAATCCTCACAAAAATATAGTGATATTTTCTTCTTAGATCTATTTTCTAATTGTAACTTTCCCCTAGTTGTTGCATTTTCTTTATAAAACTTTTCTCCATCTCTTCTTGTGAATTCAACCTTTCTTATAGGAAGATCCTCTTCAATAATTTTCTGCATCTCAGCTTCTACTCTCTTTATCATTTCTTCAGTAGTTGGTTTATGCTCAACTTGACAATACATTGAATTATTTAATTGATGATTAACTAAAATATCTGCCTCAGGATATAGATTTTTAAATGCTTTTCCCATTATGTATAATAATCCCTTAATATATATACCTATTCCTATTTTTTCACTTATATCTATTAAACTAACTTTGTCATCATCCTTAAGGATATAATTCAATGGTTTCACCTCATTATTTATCCTACATGCTATGACTTTATCCTTTGATTTTTGTATCTCTTCTTTTAGAAAATCCTGTACAGTTATATTTTGTAATCTCTGCCCTTGCCCCTTAAATTCAAATATCATATCATTACCTTCCCTTTCGACCTCAATTTACTCTTTCATTTTACTATACTTCTAAAAAAAAATCAATACAATAAAGAAGAATGTGATACAAATTAATAAATTGTTACACTTGGCTGTGGATCTATTTCAGATACTACATTCTCAATCCACGCCTTTACTCCAGAATTATATGTTGTAATTACGCACCCACTTTTCACCCTGTAAAACATATTCAAAGTTGTAGGTAATGAACCATTTTCCACATTTTCTACTCCTAATGTTCCTAAATTTAAAGTGTTCAAATAACTCATGGTACTAAACATATAATTCATATTTGTTACATTTTTTGTACTAAATTTATTTCCTAAATTCAATTCTCTTACATACGTGTTATAAAACATATACCCCATATTATTAACATTTGATGTGTCAAATTTATCTTTTAAATCTAAGCTAGTTAAGGCGAATAAATTAGCAAATGTTTGATTCATATTATTAACATTTGATGTGTCAAATTTATCTCCTAAATCTAAACTAGTCAATTTAAATAAATTAGCAAATAAATACGCCATATCAATAACCTTTGATGTATTAAATTTTGTTCCTAAATTTAATGTAGTTAATTTTGGTATATTATAAAACGCACTATTCATCTGGGTAACATTGGACGTATCAAAATTATCCCCTAAATTCAATGTAGTTAATTCTGGCATATTAGCAAACATTGCTACAATTGTTGTTACATTTGTAGTATAAAATTTATCTTCTAAATTTAATGTTCCCACTTTTATATTATTAAACATAGATACCATATTCGTAACATTACATGTGTTAAATTTTTTTCCTAACTCTAACTGGATTAATTTTGCATCATCTTGAAACATTCCAGCCATATTTATTACATTCTTAGTATCAAAATTACTAATCTCATTCTCATTTTTTCTTTCAATAAAACTTATATTCTCTAGGTTTGACATCCTTCCAAATAAATACGCACAAATCTTCGGAGCTATTACTCCGCCTTCAGCCCCTATATAGAATTCTTTGAGTCCATCTTCATCCGTATCTTTCCACCAACTCATTACCGTACCACTATACCCTAATGCTGAAACATCTTTACTACCTAAAACTTCATTAGGAACTTCATTTGTACTCACAAAATTTACACTCTCTATTTCATTTCTATAAACTCCTGTATCCAACCAATCATCATCCACTCTTCCTGCTCTATCTGTCAATAAAATATTGCTATTTTGTTCATACTCAATTTTCACCTTATCAAGCCATTTATATACAGAATACACATTTTCCCCAATTATTAATGCAGCTTCATCTATAATGCCATTGTTTACGGCACCTATTGATCTAATCCTTATATTATCATCATTAATATATCCTATATTCTTTAATTTATTAATATAATCATTTACAGTTAAATCCTCTCCATTGTTCCTTTCCACTTCCATAGCCGTTAATTCTAATTCCAATTTTTCTTGCACGCTTGCTGCTTCATATTGCTCTTTTGCTTGCTTCGCTCTTAGGAATATTCCATTCTCTCCTAATGTTAAATTAATTGTAATGCCTGCTAAAATTAGCATAATCACGATAGTAATAATTAGCGCAATTAGAGTGATACCTGAGTGGTGAGCAGTGAGATGTGAGTGGTAAGTGTTTGAATTCACATTTTGTGCTCCTTCGTTTTGCACATTTTGTCCGCAACTCATATTTGTACCTTGCCCGCAGTTTTGCGGTTTTTGCGCACCAAAATTAGAGCCCGAAAAAATTTCCGCACCTCTGCCATTTTTAAGTAATTCTTTTTCTTTCCCTTTAAAATTAACCGTGTGTGTGTGTGTGTGTACAGCCGCAAGGGATGTAGCGTTTACGTTCATAAAATCCATATTTTTCATACCGTTTTTCATTTTAAAATTTCCTCCTTGTTTTAATTTTTTGTTTTAGGGCACAGCCCTATCCATAAATTAATTATAAAATTTATTTTTCAAATAGTCAATAAAAATTACAAAA
>JAUNSP010000067.1 GCA_030539155.1 Clostridia bacterium | reverse complement strand
TTTTTTTTTAAGTTTTTTTCAAAAAGGGCTTGACTTTTAATAGTTAGTCTCCTTTACTCATACAATTTAAACTTAAGTTCAATTAAATATATATCACTCTTCTTAAAAAGTGTCAAGATGTTTTTTGAAAAAAGTACAGAAAATTGATACTATTTTTTCTAAAATACTTGATTATTTTTCTTTTTTTCATTATAATGTATAAAGGTTAATTCAATGAAACACATTTAAGCTGTTAATAACAAGTTATCTTTTACTTTAATTTAACTTAAATTCAACTTAAACTAGATATATTCAAATTAATCGAAAGGAGTTTCTCAAATGTCAAATTGTAATAATAACAAAAGATCAAATGAAATTGTATATGATTCTACCTTTGGAAAAAATCTTGAAAAACTTTTAGATCAGCTAGATATTTTGAAAGTTGACCTAGCAAAAGGTATTGGTGTTACAAAAGGTACTATCACAAATATTTGTAAAGGTTATAACTACCCTCACGTTTCAACTGTATTAAAAATTTGTAATTACTTAAACGTTGATATTAATTTGCTTACTAATTCTGATCCTAAACTAAAAATGATTGGAGAATCAGCAGAAGCTTATTCTTCTTTAAAAAAAGCTTTAGTTAGTATAGGAGCTTTAAAAGAAGATGAAACTATAAAAAAAGAACATATTGAATTATTTGAAAAATTAATTAAAGACAATAAAAAGCTTTATCAAGATCCTGATAAAGCTTTGGGTTCTGAAAAATTAATCGTTATTCCTGTTGAAGACATCTCTAATAATGACTAGGATTTCATCTTTGGTATATCCTTCTTTTATTAAAGATTTGTAGAGTTCGTAAAATTTGGTAAAATTTTGATATTTTTCGACATTTTTCGCACTCATCTTTCCCCTGCCCATATTATAGCAAAAATTTCCATATTTTTCAAGTTTTATGTTTACTTTAAAACTGCAAGCGTAGTATTCTAGCTTGCAGTTTTACTTTTATAATGATTGTGCAAATTGTTCAAATTTATCGACTACATTATTTTCCATTTTAGTTGTTACTCGTACGTATATCTCATACGTTGTTTTTATCGTGCTATGACCTAATCTCTTAGAAACAGCTTTAACATCTGCTCCTGCTTCAATTAATCTCGTAGCGTGTGTATCTCTAAAATCGTGAAATCTGCAGTTTATTCCTAATTCATAATGAATTACCTTAAACGGATATTTACAAGTATCTGTGCCTTCAAATACTCCATTATGCTTTACAAATACAAGATTAGCTTCTGGTAAAGGAATATCTAACTCTGTATAAGCATTTAATATTTTTATTTCTGGTTTATTATTATAATAATTACTTGTTTCTTTCATATAATGTTTCATATATAAATCGCCATATTCCTTTTTATCTCTTTCTTGTTCTTCCTTAAATTCCTTTAGTGCTTTTACTAAGGTATCTCCAATTTCAATAGTTCTATAACTACTTTGTGTTTTACAAGTTCCAAAATACCATAATGTAGTTGCTCTACCACTGACGTGTCTTCCGTGTGTTGCTCCATTCTGATTCTTTTTTAATATATTTTTATTAACTGTTAATGTTTTATTTTCTAAATCTATATCATTCCAGGTTAATCCAAATACTTCTGAAACTCTTAACCCTGTATAATATGCTGTTAGTACTGCATAATAAAATGCGTGATTATTTTTAAATCTTTCAAGAATCATTTCAATTTCTTTTTTACTAAATATATGAGCAGGATCTTTTTCTGGAACATCATATCTAGGTATTCGTACTTTTAATGCAGGATTTTCTTTTACAAATCCTACTACATCTGTTGCATAAGCAAATGATGTTTTTAATACCTTTAATATATTTTTCATAAAGTTCTTTGAAAAAGCCTTTTCTACATATAGATTGTTTAAAAATTCCTGAAGTGTAGATGTTGTTATTTGTGATAATCTATAAAATCCCAATCTTGGTCTAATATGGTTTTTTATAATATTTGAATATGCCTGTATTGTATGATACTTTAAATTAATCTGACAATGCTCTCTAAGCCAATAATCCAAATAATCCGAGTATGACATTGTATTTGGCGTAAAACTGTGTCCTGTCTGTGTATATTCATTATACGCTATTACTCCTGCCTTCTCTGCTTCTGCTTTTGTTTTAAATCCTGATTTGTTGATGTATTTTCTTATTCCATCAACTGGTGCTATCTCAAATTGATATTGATACACCTTGCCCCTTTTTTTTACATTAACCATTGTTATCGCTCCTTTACTAAAATTTTTAATAAAATGAAACTTAAACAATAAAAATGCCAGTACCGATCGAAATACTGACATTTTATTTATAATATTCATAATTTGTTCGCAAGGAGCTATTAACTGATATAAAAGGGAGTTCGGGATTTATGCGAACATTTTTATATGATTGCGAACAAATTGCGAACATTTTGCTGATTTTTAGTGCTTTTTCGATTTATCACAATCGCTAGAAGTGTTGATATTACTGGTTTTTACCACAACAATTTTTATATTTCTTTCCACTTCCACATGGGCAGTCATCATTTCTTCCAACCTTTGGTTCTGTATTTTTTATCGGCTCTTTTACATATTTTGCTTGAGATTTATCTAAGTTGTCTATTGCAGTGTCTTCAAGTGATGCGCTTGTTATTCTAACAGTTTCTGTTCTTTCGATATTTCCCTCTCTCTTACGAGAATTCATTAGAAGTTTAGCAACGTCAACTTTTATATCGTTTATCATTTCATCAAACATATCAAAGCCTTCCATTCTATATTGAACAACTGGATCTTTTTGTCCATAAGCACGAAGACCAATACCGTTTTTCAATTCTTCCATTGCGTCAATATGATCCATCCATTTTTGGTCGACAACTTTAAGCATAACAACCCTTTCAAGTTCTCTTAATTGCTCTGCACCAATTTCTTTTTCTTTTTCCTCATATTTTTCAAAAACTCTTTCTTGTAACTTATTGATAATTTCATCTAGTTTTAAATCTTTGCCTAATTCGTTTGAAAAATCAATTCCTAGACTTGTTTTTATATCTTGTGATAAACTTTCCTTATTTTCTATATTACCATCTTGTTCATATTCTGAAACAATTGATTCTACAGTGGAATTTATCATTTTTAAAATATTATCTTTAATATTTTCTCCATCTAAAACTTCTCTTCTTTGTTTATAAATAATCTCTCTTTGAACATTCATAACATCATCATAATTTAATACATTTTTTCTAATACTAAAGTTTCTTCCTTCAACTTTCTTCTGAGCTGATTCTACCGCATTTGTTATTATTTTTGATTCAATCGGCATATCCTCATCCGCATCTAACATATTGTAAACTGTTGTGATTTTATCTCCACCAAATATTTTCATTAAATCATCACTTAAACCAATGTAGAATTTAGATTGTCCTGGATCTCCTTGACGTCCACTACGACCACGAAGCTGATTATCAATTCTTCTTGATTCATGTCTTTCAGTACCAATTATTTTTAAACCACCTGCTGCTATAACTTTTTCTTTTTCTTCTTTTATTTCTTTTTCATGTTTTTCTACTAATTCTTGATACTTCTTTCTTGCACTAATTACTTCCTCATCATCAGTCTCGTTAAAGGCATTGGCTTGCTCAATCATTTCTGGAGTATACCCTAATTTTTTCATTTCTTGTTTTGCTAAAAATTCGCTATTTCCCCCAAGCATAATATCAGTTCCACGACCAGCCATATTTGTTGCTATTGTAATTGCACCAAATTTTCCTGCCTGAGCTATTATTTCTGCTTCCTTCTCATGATATTTTGCATTTAATACTTCGTGTTTTATTCCTTCTTTTTTTAGAAGCTTACTTAATAATTCAGATTTTTCTATTGATACTGTACCAACTAAAACCGGTTGTCCTTTTTCATAACTTTCTTTTATATCATTTATTACAGCTCTAAACTTAGCTTCTTCATTTTTATAAATAATATCATTTTTATCAAGTCTTGCTAAAGGTTTATTTGTTGGAACAGCAACAACATCTAAATTATATATTTCTTGGAATTCTGCTTCTTCCGTCATAGCTGTTCCTGTCATTCCGGCTAATTTACCATACATCCTAAAATAGTTTTGGAATGTAATTGTTGCTAATGTTTTTGATTCATCCGCTATTTTAACATTCTCCTTTGCCTCAATTGCTTGATGTAATCCATTATTGTATCTTCTTCCATACATAATTCTACCTGTAAATTCATCAACAATTAAAACTTCACCGTCTTGAACAATATAATCTATATCCCTTTTCATAACTCCATTTGCATGTAATGCCTGTGTAATATGATGCACTAATTCGGAATTTTCTAAATCATTAAAATTCTCTAATTTAAACTCTTCCTCAGCTTTTTTTATACCCCTTTGAGTAAGTGTAGCTGATTTTGCTTTCAAATCTACAATATAATCATACTTCTCATTATCCTCCGCTTGATTTTCATCCTTTATATCTTCTTCAACGATTACTTTTGATTTTAATTTTCTAACAAAACTATTTGCAGATTTATATAGGTCTGATGAAGCATTGGCCCTACCAGATATTATAAGCGGTGTACGAGCCTCATCTATTAAAATACTATCTATCTCATCAACGATTGCATAGTTTAATTTTCTTTGTACTAATTGATTTTTATAAATTGCCATATTATCTCTTAAATAGTCAAATCCATACTCATTATTTGTTCCATAAGTAATATCACAACTATAAGCTTCTTTTTTTTGTGATGGATTCATTCCATTAATAACGATTCCAACTGTCAATCCTAAAAATTTATACAATTTTCCCATCCATTCACTATCTCTTTTTGCTAGATAATCATTAACTGTAATTACATGAACTCCTTCCCCTGAAAGTGCATTTAAGTAAACAGGAAGTGTTGCAACTAAAGTTTTTCCTTCCCCTGTTTTCATTTCAGCAATTCTTCCTTGATGAAGTATAATACCACCTATTAATTGAACGTCAAAATGTCTCATTCCTAAAACTCTCTTTGATGCCTCCCTGACAACTGCAAAAGCCTCTGGTAAAATATCATCTAAAGTTTTACCCTCTTTTAATTCTTTCCTAAATTGTTCTGTTCTTCCCTTTAATTCTTCATCTGTTAACTCTGAAATCTCATTCTCAAATGAATTAATTTTATCTACTAATGGCATTAATTTAGCCACTTCCCTTTCACTATATGGTTTGAAAATTTTATTTAAAAATCCCATTTTTTTCGCTTCCCTTCAAATTTTTATAAGTACATAATTTTTATTTATACTACATTTACGATTATATATTTTTTTTATAAAAAAGTCAATAAAAAGGCTATAAAAAAACAACCAAATGGAAAATTTTCCATTTGATTGTTTTTGTTTATTTTATATATTCTTAAAGATTTCTCCAGTCGCCTCCAACATTGATATTTTTAAATTGATTATATCTGAATCTATAGGTTGTTTAGAAGTTTCTTCTTTCCACTCTTGCATTGATGCTGCGACTGAATTCAAAATTGCAAGTATCTCATTTCCTACCAATTTATTAT
>JAUNSP010000116.1 GCA_030539155.1 Clostridia bacterium | reverse complement strand
AAGGTAGAAGAACCAAAAAAGAAGGCTACTAGAAAGACTAAAAAAAAGGTCGATGAAGAGAAGGCAGAAGAACCAAAAAAGAAAACTACTAGGAAGTCTACAAAAAAAGAAGAAATTAAGTAAAAGATAAGGGAGTGGACCATATTTGATAAAACAAAGAACCTGCATGGGTTGTAATATAAAAAGAGATAAAAGCGAATTAATACGAATTACAAAGAATAAAGAAAATGAAATAAGAATAGATTTAAAAGGAAGACAAGGGGATGGCAGAGGGGCATATATTTGTGATAATGAAGAATGCTTGGAAAAAGTAATTAAAAATAAAAAATTACAGAGAGTTTTTAAAACAAATATTGACTTGAAAATATATGAAAGCATAAGAGGTGTAATTATTGGAAAATAAAAAAATATTAGGATTATTAGGATTGGCAACAAAGGCAGGTAAAGTAGTTTTTGGAACGGATTCTTGTATGGAGGCTATAAATAAGAGAAAAGTTAAACTCATTATTGTAGCAACTGATTCGGCACAGAGAACAAAAACAAATTTTGAATTAATATGTAAAAATAAAAATGTGGAATTAATAAGAGTTTTAACAATAGAAGAGATTAGTAAAAGTATAGGTAAGGAAAATAAAGCAGTAGTAGGTATAAAGGATGTAAATTTTTCAAAAGAAATTACAAAGATAATAAATGGAGGTGATATTATTGGGTAAGATGAAGGTGCATGAACTTGCAAAGGAAATAGGCTTAACCAGTAAAGATATGATAATAAAAATAAATGAAATGGGAATAACAGTTTCAAGTCATTTAAGTTCATTATCAGAGGAACAAGTTCAAAGTGTAAGAAAAAAAATGTCAAAGATGGTAGAGAATGAGAAATTGAGAAAAGATAAAGTTGGGGCAAAAAAGGCAAAGAAAAAAGAAGAAAAGAAGGTTGAGCCTGTTATTATTAGAAGGGAAGTAATAATAAATGAGGAAGGTGACTCTAACAAGGAAAAATCAAAAAAGGATGCAAAAAGACAGGATATTGGTATAGTAGAAAAAAATAAAAATAAGGATTATAATATTGTATATAGAAATAAAACCAATAAACCTCTAACAGTTAATGAATTACTAGGTCTTGGAAATAAAGAAGAGAAGGCTAAAGAAAAGACGGTTGCTGTTCCAGATAAAAAGGTAGAGGAAAAAATTAATAAAGAGCAGAAAAATGAAATTATTGAAAATGAGTTAAAGGTGAATAATATTAAGGAAAAAGTGACTGAGCATAATGTAGTGAAAAATGATATTCAAAAAGATAATGAAAAAGGTGAGGATCAAAAAGAAAAAAATCACAAAGTACCTACAAATAATAAGGATTACAAAACTAGTAGAATAGATGCAAGTAATACGAATAAGGATTACAGAAATAACAGTTCAGATGGAAATAATCAAAACAGGGATTATAGAAATAATAGAAATGGAACCATTCAAAATAGGGATTATAGAAATAACAGACCAGATGGAAAT
>JAUNSP010000115.1 GCA_030539155.1 Clostridia bacterium | reverse complement strand
AATTATGAATTATTAACATTAGACTAATAGCACAAATAATACAAAATATTGATATTGTATACTTATTTATTATTAATTTATTTTGAGAAATATATAGTATAATAAATGAAATTGCTAATAGAAAGAAGTTTATCTTTCCTAAAGAAAATGCAGTTACTAACAAAGATAGTATAATCATTGCTGTAGTCTTTAAATTTAATTTAGTATTTACAATATTTCCTGAAAAGGATATTAAATATAATGCTAAAATTATTAAATAGAAATTAGATATTATTGGTACAAATTTTGCAAGTATGGTTATAACAAATGTTATAAAGAATAATATTTTTGAGTAATTCTGTAATTTTTTATAATTACATAGAATTAATGCTACCCCTATAATCGTTGATAAACATATGGAAATTATATTAATGTTTATTGTAAAATTATTTGATATCAGCATATTTCCAACAATTATACCACAAAGAAATAATAAGCTAACAATGGTTAGCAACACCCAATCGAAATTATATTTGTAAATTTTATTAAATCCATCTGCAATAATTGTAGAATCTCCCATTTGTTCAATACTTTTTTTCTCAGCCAATTCAGGAGTGTTTCCTTCTTCAATGTATTTTTCTTTTAAATCTGCAATGTGAGAATTTAGTTCATTTGAAATATCATTATGGGCATCTTTACATTTTATTTTGTTTAATATTTCGTTTATAAAATCCTTATTTTGCATATATATAGTCCACCTCCGTTAATAGATTATTGACTCCTTCAACATATTTGTTCCATTCACTCTTTTTTTCTTTTAAAGCCTTCTGACCTTTATCAGTTATTTTATAAAATTTTCTTTTTCTTGTTGAAATACTTTCTTCCCAATAAGATTCAACTAGTTGTTGTTTTTCTAATGAATGTAGTATAGGATATAGAGTACCTTCCTTTAAAGAAAATATGTCTTTAGAATTTTCCTCTAATTTTCTTATTAGTTTATATCCATATAAATCTTCCTTACTTAATAGTATTAGTACGAGCATATCCGTATTTCCTTTGAATAGTTCTTTTTCAAATTTCATAATATCACCTCCTTCATATTTATACATATTAATTCTATGTATAAATATAATATATATTATATTTTTTTCATTGTCAATAGCAAAAATAAATAAATTTTAAAAGAACAAGACATAACATGGGTTTTGATAAAGAAAATTAAAAATATAAAACATAACAAAAAATGTGCAAGGTGTAAAAGCCTTGAATATTTTTTGTTATGTTTTATTAAAGTATTCAATCTGTATTTTGTCCATAAAATTATCTGTATGTAATAATTCTGTGTGAGGTATATCTGCTAAAGATATTTTCACAGGACTGTTTAAAATATCTTTCTTTTTAATATTTAAAGAAATCTGTTTTACATATTTATTGTTTAGTTCAATGTATTCAATATGTTCATTTGAAGATGTAGTCTCTTCAATAGTTGCCATCACATTAGGTGAGCTTTTGTAGCCATTAAAACTGGTGTATCTGTTATTCCGTTTGCTAACT
>JAUNSP010000012.1:13124-30100 GCA_030539155.1 Clostridia bacterium | reverse complement strand
ATGTGGCGGATTAATACATATATAGCAACCAGTGTAGCGGATTAATGCATATATAAATGATTTCTCACATATTAGACATAGTGAAATATGTTGATATATCTAAATTGTTTATGTAATGACGGGTTTGAAAGGAAAAATGTTAGAAATCCTTAAAAACTTTTGAGCAACCGAACGTTTGTAGAAAGTTTTTTAGGATTTCTTGGATTTTGTATTGAAACAAGGAATGTAATAAATGATTTAGATATATCAACATATTTAGTAGATAATTTTTTCTAAAACAGAGTAGAAAGTAGCCACACGTTGGAGTTTATATATTTTTTTATTAACATAATTTGTTTATATTTAGTAAAATCATTTACAAATCAATGAAAATCTGTTATAATATAAACATTCAAGTAAATAAGTAAATAAATAAAGAATTACATAATTATTTTAGTTCTTTGTAACTGTATTGTCGTTGTAGAAATTTTATTTCTGCAATATTCTAACCATAGAAGGATTGGTGATAACATGGGAAACTTTTGTATTTCAGTTATATACTTAATTTTAACATTTCTCTTAACATTATTATGCTTTAAAAGATACGGGAAATATGGAATTTACATTTGGATGTGTGTATCTGTATTAATATGCAATATACAAACAATAAAAATTTCTGAAATATTTGGTATGACTATTTCTTTAGGTAATATATCTTACGGGGCAATCTTTCTAAGCACAGATATATTAAGTGAAAAATATGGTAGGGATTCTACAAAAACTGCAATTAATTTAAGTTTTTTCACAATGATTATATTCACAATTTTAATGCAAATCTTTTTACAATATCAACCAAATAGCGTAGATGTTAGTCAAAAATCACTAGAAACTATTTTCAACTATATGCCACGAATAACTATTGGCAGTTTAACTGCATATTATTGTAGTCAAATGTGCGATGCAAAAGTTTACAGTTTTCTGAAAAAGAAATATAATAAAGTTTGGATAAGCAATAATGGAAGTACATTTATAAGTCAAATTTTAGATACTTTAATTTTTGTAACAATTTCTTTTTTTGGAACCATGTCAAATAGAGACTTATTTTTTTTAATCTTAACAATGATTTGTTGTAAATTTATAATCGCAATACTTGACACTCCATTTATGCTCTTAGTCACAAAAATGAAAAATAAAGAATTAGATTAATTTAAAACAAGGAGTCGATTTACTCCTTGTTTTATTTTAAGTTATTTATAAAAATATTTTTCGCCATTTTTTATATAATATTTACGAATTTAGGTTAAACATTATGGATACTCCTAATTCATTGAAGAAGGATTCACATCTACATACACCCTAACATCAGCAATTTTCTTTGCGTAAAAATCTTCAAGCATCTGATTTAACTGAACTATCAATCTATCATCTAACTTACATTTCACAATTATCCTCCATCTTGTTTTATTTTTTATTTTATCAATCGGCGCTGGTAATGGTGGATATAATATAATAGGAATATTTTCCTGTTCTATTTTATCTTTTAAAAATTTATGCAAAATTTTCGTAGATTTTTCTACACTTATTTCTTTTTCAGACGAAACACCTATCACCACTATATCGCAAAATGGTGGATATTTAAGCTGTTTTCTAAGTAATATCTCCGTCTCATAGAAAAGTTTATAATCTTGCTTTTTTGCAAATTCTATACTATAGTTATCTGGATTATATGTTTGGATGATTACTCTTCCTGCATTTTCTCCCCTTCCAGCCCTACCTGCAACTTGAGTCAAGATTTGAAAGGTTTTTTCAGTTGCCCTATAATCATCCACATTTAAGCTTCCATCTGCCACAATTACCCCTACCAAAGTTACATTTGGGAAATGATGCCCTTTAACAATCATTTGAGTTCCAATTAAAATATCTATATTCTCATTTTTAAATTTATTTAATATCTCTTCATGAGAATTTTTTTTACCCACAGTATCTATATCCATTCTAATGGTTGAAGCTTGTGGAAACAATTTATTTATCTCCGCTTCAAGCCTTTGTGTTCCCGTTCCAAAATATTTAACATTCGGACTTTTACATTCTGGACATTCCCTAACTCCGACTGTCTCATAACCACAATAATGACACTTCAACTTATTTTGTTTAATATGATATGTTAATGTAATATCACAATTTTTACATTTAATAGTATGTCCACAATCCTTACAGATTACGAATGTCGCATAGCCCCTTCTGTTCAAAAATAATATAGTTTGCTTCTTTTCATCGATATTTTTTTGAATTTCACCATATAACTTCCTACTAATAATACTTTTATTCCCCAGCATTAATTCTTCCCTTAAATCTACTATTTCAACTTTGGGTAACTTAGAATTATTTGCTCTCTTAGTTAATTGTAATAAAACACTCCCTTCATTTATTGCCTTGTTATATGAACTTATATCAGGTGTAGCACTTCCTAAAATCAATGGAATTTCTTTTTCTTTTGCTATAAATTTCGCGATTTCTTTTGCATTATATCTTGGATTTTTATCTGACTTGTAAGAATTATCATGTTCTTCGTCGATAATAATTATTCCTAAATTTTGTATAGGGGCAAATATAGCAGACCTTGCACCTATCACTATTTTGGCTTCTCCACGCCTTATTCGTTCCCATTCATCAAATCTTTCTCCATTTGATAATTTACTATGTAAAACTGCTATTTTTTCCTTACCAAACCTTGAAATAAATCTATCTACCATTTGTGGAGTAAGCGAAATTTCAGGAACTAACATTATGCTTGATTTGTCTTGTTTTAAAAGTTTTTCTATTAATTGTAAATACACCTCTGTCTTCCCGAGAACCAGTAACCCCGAAAAGAAGGAATTCGCAATACATCATATCATCTATTGCAACTTCTATCTGTCTAAATGCTTCTTCTTGCTCCTGTGTCAACTTCAAATTTTCACTTCTACTAATATTTTTATTAAAAAAAGGATTCCTTAATACTTGCTCCTCTACCATTTTAATATATCCTTTACTCACAAGTCTCCTTGCAATATCTTTTGTAATCCCTGTCTTTTCTTGAAGTTCATTAAATGCTACTTCTCCATTCTCCAATAAATACTTTAACAATTTTATTTGTTTCTCTGACTTTAAAATTTCAATGTCTCTAATTATCTCTTCATGATTTTTATTCAATTTAATGATATTTATACATTTTTCTTTAACCCTATTGTCTATGTTTTTAGACGTAGTTCCTGGTTGTATCATCAGTCTAATACATTCCGACAAATTGCAAAAATATCTCTTACTCATCCATTTTGCCAAATTAATTTTCTCTTCAAACAACTTATCATTATCAACCTTTTCAATATCCTTAACCTTATATTCAGATTTTTCTTTTAAATTAATAACGAATCCTTCGTGAAGTTCTTTGTAATTTCCAAATTTAACATATACTCTACTACCTACATAAATTTTATCAGATAACTCTAGTGGGATGTTATAATCAAAAGTCTTATCTAATGCCCTAGAATTATTGTTAATTATTATCTCTGCTATCAAAATTTCCCCTCCTCTCAATATTGTAATCATTAAACTAATAACTTATTAGATTTTATCCGCTTTGCTATATCAGAACAAAAGTCGCATAATTATTTCCTATTATATAAAAAACTCCTCCAATGTCAAATCATTATCAAATAAGTGCTTTGCTAATTTCTTTCCAACGTACCTTAAATGCCATGGCTCATTATTATATCCAGTAATATATTCTTTCCCTTTTTTATATCTCAAAATAAACCCAAATTTATAACAATTATTCTCGATAAATTCTAAAACTGGACTACCATCCATTTCAAATTCAATAAAAAATTTATCGCCCTCTTTTAAACAAAAATCAATTGCCAACCCAATTTGATGTTCGGAATGTCCTGGTTGTGCCACATATTTTTTGGTATGTTCTAATCCCTTTTTTTCTAACACTTCATCCCAGATTTCTTGTTGTATCTTCTTTGACCTATATCCGCTTTCAACTTCTATATCAAATCCATTTTTTTCTGCATATTTCTTCAATCTTAACCAATTACGATATGTCCTTTTTTCTGCGTACCTTTCATCAGCATATTCTGATACAATTGGTATTATGCAGAACTGATTGCAGTCTAAATACCTGTTTTCCTTATTTACAATAATACAATATTTATCTTTCTTACACTTTTCTATAAGTTTTTGTTTCTTTATATTTGTCCCCATTTTCTATAAAACCTCCATACTATTTTACTATAAAATTTTCCAAGATTCAATAGTATATTTATAATATTACACTCACACATCTAATAATTTATATACTCCATCAAATACAAATTCTGCTCCACCAATTAAATAAACATTCCCATCTATTTTATCCCACCTAATTCGTAGTTTTCCACCTTTTAAGTTTACATTTACTTCATTATCTACAAAGCCCTTTTTCATACATACAATAGCTGCTGCACATGCACCTGTACCACAAGCCAAGGTTTCTCCCGATCCTCTCTCCCAGACTTTTAAAGATATATTTTTTCTATCTAAAACCTTTACAAATTCAATGTTACTTCTCTCTGGAAAATGTCCATCTCTTTCAAAAACTTCGGCGTACTTACGAAATTCTAAATCGGATATTGCCTTAATTATACATACTGCATGTGGATTTCCCATTGAAACACAACAAAATTCAAATTCTTTTTCTTTGTATCTTAATATGATACTTTCTTCTGAATCTCCTTCTTTTAAGATTACAGGAATAGTTTCTGCTTTAAATATAGGTTCCCCCATCTTAACCTCTATTAGTTTAGCAATCTTATTTTCTACCTTTAACTTAACGTTTTTTATTCCACACATAGTTTCAATGTCAAATTTTATAAAAGTTTGTTTCCCCATATTCCTAATTTCGTATTTCCCATCTTTAAGTAAATCTTTTTCATAAATATATTTTGCAACACAACGTATTCCATTTCCACACATCTGTGCTTCACTTCCATCTAAATTAAATATTCTCATTTTACAAACTGCAACATCACTGCTACAAATTAGAATTACTCCATCTCCACCAATTCCAAAATTTCTATCAGACAATAATTCCACCTTATCCAAAATTTTCTTTATCTGTAAACCGAGATTTATTTAAACAATTAATATATATGTAATCATTACCTAATCCTTGCATTTTTGTAAATTCCATGCTATCTCCTCCTATTTCTTATAATTTATTATTTATATTATGTAATTTAACATATTTTTGTGCGTTTTCCATAGAAGTCTTTATATTATAGGAATTATTGAGACTTTTCCTATTATATAAAAAAAGAACCCTTATTTCCATTTTGGAAAGGGAACTTTTTTCTTTTAAAATGTCTAAACAATTGTGAATAAAATCTAAAAAATATAATTTTCTATTAGAAATCTCACTTAGTCGCTCTTAAATCAACTCTAATATAGCTTTTTCTGCTGCATCTCCTCTTCTTGGACCAGCTTTTACTATACGAGTATACCCTCCAACATTTTTTCCTGCATATTTTGGTGCGATTTCGTTAAATAATTTACTCGTTAAATCTATGTTATTTCCTTCTGCATCTTTAACTTTATTAACTAATTTCATCATTTTCCTTCTTGCATTCAATCTTGTTGGCATATCTTTTTGTCTTTTTTCAGTTGTCTCTTCTTTTACAACTCTTAAATATTCTTTATCATTTTTGCTTTTTACAAGTTCTGTAACTTTATTACCTTTGCTATCTAATTTTGCTTTGATAACTTTTACATCTACCATCTCGAAATTATCTTTTTCTTTAATTGCTAGAGAAATCAAACTATCAGCTATAGCCTTTGTTTCTTTCGCTCTAGCCTCAGTTGTTTCGATTCTTCCATGTAATATTAAGTCTGTAACTTGGGTTTTAAGCATTGCCATTCTTATATCTGTTCTTTTTCCCAATTTTCTATTAATTGCCACTTCTGCCACACTCCTTCCATATTATCTTTATAAATTCTACGTACAAAAGAATTAATATTAGTCCTCTTCTTTATAAAATTCCAATCCTAAATCATGTATTTTGTTTACAACCTCATCAAATGATTTTTTACCAAGATTTCTTGTCTTCATTAATTCATCTTCTTTTTTATTAATTAAATCTTCTACTACTGCTATACCTGCCCTTTTCAAACAATTATATGATCTAACAGACAACTCTAAATCATCTATTGACATTTCTAATACCTTTTCTTTATTAGATTGTTCTTTTTCTACCATTATTTGTGTATTTTTTGCGATTTCAGATAAATCTATAAATAATGCTAAATGTTCTGTCATTACCTTTGCTGCTAAACTTAATGCTTCATAAGGTTTTAAACTTCCATCTGTCCATAATTCTATTGTAAGTTTATCATAATCTACCATTTGCCCAACTCTAGTATTTTCAACTGCATAATTAACTTTTTTTACTGGTGTAAATATAGAATCTATTGGAATAACCCCTAAAGGTTGTTCTTCTGTTTTATTTCTTTCAGAAGTATTATATCCTCTTCCTCTATTTACTGTCATTTCCATTTTTAAATGTCCATTTTCAGATACAGTCGCAATATGCAATTCTGGATTTAATATTTCTACTCCTCCATCGGTCTGTATATCTGCTGCTGTAACTTCGCCCTCTCCTTTAAAGTCAATTCTAATTGTTTTTTCTTCATTATCGAACATTTTTAGTCTTACACCTTTTAAATTAATTATTAATTCAGGAACATCCTCTACAATATTTGGTATTGTAGAAAACTCATGTAATACTCCCTCAATTTTCAAACTAGTTATTGCACTACCTGGTAAAGAGGAAAGTAATATCCTTCTTAACGAATTACCTATTGTAACTCCGTATCCTCTCTCCAATGGTTCACATACAAATTTTGCATAATTGTTATCATTATCTATCTCTAAGCATTTAATATTTGGCCTTTCAAATTCTATCATAATTACCTCCTAATACTTATTTATAATCCTAAGTTAAAAGTATCTTTATTAATATATACATTTTTCTAACTCTTATTTTATTTAGAGTAAAGCTCTACTATTAAATGTTCTTCTACAGAAATATCTATATCTTCTCTTGCTGCTAATCTAATTACTTTACCACTTAAATTTTTATTATCTTTTTCCAACCATGTTGGTATTGGTCTTGCAGCATTTGCTTCTATATTAGCCTTAATTATACCATTATCTCTTCTTGATTCCCTAACTGTGATAACATCTCCTGCCTTAACTAAATATGATGGTATATCAACTTTTTGACCGTTCACTTCAAAGTTTCCATGTGTTACTAACATTCTTGATTGTGCCCTTGAAGTTCCAAATCCTAATCTATACACTATATTATCTAATCTACTTTCTAATATTTCTAGTAATACCTCACCTGTTTTTCCCTTCATACTTGATGCCATATCGAAATATTTTCTAAATTGCTTTTCACTAACTCCGTAGAATGATTTTGTTTTTTGTTTTTCTCTTAATTGAGTTCCATATTCAGAAAGTTTTTTCTTTTTTTGACCATTCTGTCCTGGTGCATAGTTTCTTCTAGAAACACTACATTTATCAGTATAACATCTTGATCCCTTTAAGAATAACTTTTGTCCCTCTCTACGGCAAATACGGCATTGTTCGTCTTTATATCTTGCCATGTATTTTACACCTCTTTCTATATTTTAAATAAATTTTTTAAGTATTATACTCTTCTTCTTTTTGGTGGTCTACAACCATTATGTGGTATTGGCGTTACATCCTTAATTGCGCTTATCTCTAAACCAGTTGATTGTAATGACCTAATAGCCGCTTCACGACCTGAACCTGGACCCTTAACAAATACTTCTACTGCTTTTAATCCATGTTCCATAGCTGCTTTAGCTGCTACTGTTGCAGCTTCTCCTGCTGCATATGGTGTGCTCTTTCTTGAACCTTTAAAACCAAGTTCTCCAGCACTTGCCCAAGATATTGTATTACCTTGTACATCAGTTATTGTAACGATTGTATTATTAAAACTAGAATGAATATGAGCTTTTCCTTTTTCGATATTTTTTCTATCTCTCCTTCTAGTTGTCGCCCTTACTGCTCCCTTTTTTGTAGCCATTTTAAGTTTACCTCCTTATTTTTTACCATATTGTGAACAACATAGTAAATTAATTCGTTTTTGCATTATATTAATACTAAATTATTAAAATTTATTATTTAAAACGCAATTTATATCATCTATTTTTTACTTTTACTAACAAGTTTTCTAGGACCTTTTCTTGTTCTAGCATTAGTTTTTGTTCTTTGCCCTCTAACTGGTAAGCCTCTTCTATGTCTTAAACCTCTGTAACATCCAATTTCCATAAGTCTTTTGATATTAAGAGCTACTTCTCTTTTAAGGTCTCCCTCAACTTTGAAATCTTCCATAGCTTTCCTTATTGCTTTTTCTTGTTCGTCAGTTAAATCTTTTACCCTAGTATCAGGATCTACCCCTGCACTTTTAAGGATTTTTCTTGAACTAGTTAATCCTATTCCATAAATATAAGTTAATCCTATTTCTATCCTTTTTTCTCTTGGTAAATCTATTCCTGCTATACGAGCCATTTTAGCACCTCCGTTTTTAAGATTTTATTTATTCTTCTTATATATTTTGTTAAATATATAAATTTTTATTTTTTTGTTTCGAAATTATTGCTGAAATGTTCTATAAATTATTTTTATCTAACTATCTATTGTAAAATTAAGATTTTAGACAAAAATAATTTATAGAAGTTCAATAATTTAAGAAACAATATATATAAACACAAATCTGAATATAGATTTCCAAAAAATCTACAGCCGCCTTCAAAATTTGTGTTGATATCAAAAATTATTATCCTTGTCTTTGTTTATGTTTAGGATTTTCACATATTACTCTTATTACACCTTTTCTTTTGATAACTTTGCATTTTTCACATATTTTTTTTACTGATGGTCTAACTTTCATTGTTTTCACTCCTTTTATTTTTTATTTTATATTTTGTAAAAAGTAAAAGGTTTAAATTATATCTATTATATGCTTCTAACTTCTACTTTCTTACTTTTGTAAATTATTTTGCTCTCCAAGTAATTCTTCCTCTTGTTAAATCGTATGGAGAAAATTCAACTTTTACTTTGTCTCCTGGTAATATTTTTATATAATTCATTCTTAGTTTTCCTGAAATATGAGCTAATATTTGGTGTCCATTTTCAAGTTCCACCTTAAATTGTGTATTTGGTAAAGATTCTACAACTAAACCTTCAACCTCTATAATATCTTCTTTTGACATAGTTTTCCTCCTTTTTATCTGTATTTTTAGCACGAAAAATCAGACTATTTTCCAATTTTGCATACAATCTTTTATCATTATACACTATTTTTTTTATATTGTCAAGATTTTTGGCTCTTTTTCTGTAATTAAAATTGTATTTTCATAATGAGCCGCATTTGAACCATCTTCAGAAACAATTGTCCATCCATCATCCAATTGTAAAATTGCTGAATTTCCCATTATTACCATTGGTTCAATTGCAAGGGTCATACCTGGTTCAAGCCTTATCCCTCTACCTTCTTTTCCAAAATTAGGTATCCCTGGATCCTCATGCATTTGTCTACCAATTCCATGTCCTTGAAATTCTTTTACTACGGAAAATCCATTTTTTTTCACATACTCTCCAATCGCATGTGAAATATCTCCAACCCTATAACCTTTTTTCGCAAATTTTATTCCTTCAAAAAATGCTTGCTTTGTAACATCTAATAGTTTCTGTGTTTGTTTGTCAATTTTTCCAACATTATATGTCCTCGCAGCATCCCCATTATATCCATCCTTTAAAGTAACTAAATCAATACTAACAATGTCCCCCTCTTTTAGAATAACCTTTTTAGATGGTATCCCATGTATAACCTCATCATTTACTGATGCACAAATTGTAGCAGGAAAATCCATTACCCCTTTAACTCCACTAGAATATCCCTTTTGAGCAGGAATTCCTCCATTTTCTCTAATTATTTTTTCCGCTATTTTATCCAATTGATAAGTTGACACCCCTGGCTTTATTTCTTTCTCAATTTCTTTATGTACAGTAGCTGTTATCCTACAAGCTTCTTTCATTTTCTCTATTTCTTTACTTGATTTTATTGTTATCATTTTCCTAAAACTTCCCCTCAAATTACATAATATGTATTCTATCATATAATGGAAAAAAATGCAATAAGTTTGTTGAAATTTTCTCTTTTCAATTACATTTTTTTGTGTTATACTATACAGAGTAAATTTAGAAATGGAGATAAAAAATGAATAACAATTTTATGAGATTAGAATATGATAAAATTTTAAATATATTAGGTGGATATTGTAAGACATATAAAGGAAGAGAATTAGTAAAAAAACTCTTACCCTCTTTTAAATTTGACGAAGTAGATTTGCTCTTAAAAGAAACTAATGAAGCAACGAATATAATACTAAAAAACGGTGGTCTACCATTGTATGAAATAAAAGATATTTCTGTATGGTTGAAATTTTTAAACAGTAACGAACCATTGACTATTTCTGCTCTTATAGATTTAAATAACGTCTTAAAAACTGCTCATTCATTAAAAAGATACTATAATGATAATAAGGATGGAGATTCAATTTTGAAGGAATACTTCTTTAATTTATATGCAAATTTAGATATTGAAAAGAAGTTCTCTGATTGTATTATAAATGAAGATACTATTTCTGATACAGCATCAAAAAAATTATGCACTATTCGAAAAAATAAAACTGCAACATCTCTAAAAATAAAAGATACACTAAACCATTTTATCCATTCAAATACTTATTCGAAATATTTAATGGAATCATTAATTACCATAAGAAATAACAGATATGTGATTCCAGTTAAATCAGAGTATAAAGGTATGATAAAGGGCTTTACCCATGATATTTCTGCTTCAGGTTCTACTATTTTTATAGAACCATTACAAGTTTTTGAATTAAACAATACTTTAAACACTTTAGTATTAGAAGAGAATATTGAAATAGATAATATTTTAAGAAATCTTTCTTTGCTTTTTAGAGATTATATGACCCAGTTAAGAAACAACGTTGAATTAATTGGTAAATTAGACTTTATTTTTGCAAAAGCAAAATTAGGAATTGATACTAATTCTTCTTGCCCTATTTTAAATAAAGAAAAGTTTTTAGACCTAAATCAAGCTAGACATCCTCTTCTACCAAATGAAAAAGTTGTTCCTATTGATTTTAATATAGGAAAAGATTTTACATCTTTAATAATAACAGGCCCAAACACAGGTGGAAAAACTGTCAGTCTAAAAACTATAGGGCTTCTATGTTTAATGGCGTATAGTGGGTTACTTATTCCTGTAAAAGAAAAAAGTTCTTTATGTGTATTTGATAATATTTTTGCGGATATCGGGGATGAACAAAGCATTCAGGAATCATTAAGCACATTTTCTTCACATATTGTTAATATTGTTTCAATATGTGAAAAGGCAACTTCTAATAGTCTAATCTTAGTTGACGAATTAGGTTCTGGAACTGACCCTATTGAAGGTTCTCATTTAGCTTTAAGTATTCTAGAATATTTTTACAATTTAGGTGCAATAACTGTTTCTACTTCCCATTTTACTGAACTTAAAAACTATGCTTTGGTAACTCAGGGTTTTAAAAATGCTAGTTTTGAATTTGATATAGAAAACTTAAAACCAACTTATAAATTACTTTTAGGCATTCCCGGAAAAAGTAATGCCTTAGCAATTAGTGCAAAATTAGGGTTAAGTGATTCAATTATAAAAAGAGCATCTAACATGCTGACTTCTGACTCAATCCATATTGAAGATTTATTAAAAAGTATTTACGATACAAAACAGGATATAGAAAAAGAAAAGGATAATATTTCTAAAAATTCTAATCAAATAGAACTCTTAAGAAAATCTTTAGAAAATGAAAGAAAAGAATTTAGTATTACAAAGAATGACATTATAGAAAAGAATAAATTAGAGGCCAGAAATATTCTTCTTAAGGCAAAAGAGAATGCCAATGCAATTATTCATTCCATTAATGATATTGCCGACAAAACTTCTTTAAAAGAAGTTAATAAATTAAGAAATGACCTAAATTTAAAAATAGATGAGATGTCAAAAACAGATGAGAAAAATAGTTCTCAAAGTGTTTATATTGAGAAGGACCATATACAAACTGGTATGACGGTTTTTATCAATTCACTTGGTCAAAAAGGAACCATTTTATCTCTACCAAATAAATCAAATGAAGTTTGCTTAGAAGTTGGAAATATGAAAATTTATAGAAATATAAATGATTTAAGTGAAGTTTTAGGTGCTCCTCAAAAAAATCTCCGTAATACTAATGTTTCAAATGTTATTAAAAAAGATTTAAAAAGTAAAAATCTGCCTACACAGTTAAATGTAATTGGTCTAACTGTGGATGAAGCTCTTCCAATTATTGATAAATACTTGGATGATTGTGCTATATCAAAAGTTGAATTTGGAAAAATAGTTCACGGAAATGGTACAGGACGATTACGAACAGCTATTCATTCACACTTAAAAAAGCACCCTCAAGTAAGATCATTTAGAGTTGGAACCTTTGGTGAAGGTGAAATGGGAGTAACCATTGTGGAAATTAAAAAATGAATTGAATTTCTAAAAATTCAATTCATTTTTTTTCTTATCTAATCTCTTAATTTGTACTCTAATCCTGTATTTCTAATCTTACTATCACAATTTTTTATCATAAAATCTACAATATTTGGATTTCCTACGATTATAAGCATTTCCCTTGCCCTAGTCATTCCAGTATATAAGAGATTCCTTGTAAGTAACATTGGAGCTGCCTTTGAAATTGGAATTATAACTACATCAAATTCACTTCCGCTGTGCCTTATGAATTGTAATTGCATATGCATGTTCTAATTGTTCCAAATCAGTGTATTCATAAAAAACAATTTTTCCATCATCAAATTTGACCTTGATATTTTTTTCTCTTTCATTAATATCTTCAATAATTCCAAGTTCTCCATTAAATACTCCATGTCCTTCTTCAAATTTAGGATTTTCTTTTTGCCAAAAAATATCATAATTATTTTTTATTTGCATAATTCTATCCCTTTTCCTAAAAACAATATTTCCAAAATTTTTCTCTATCTCACCTTCTCTTTTAGGATTAATCTCTTGTTGTAGAATCTTATTCAATTCTTTTGTACCAAGCATCCCCTTCTTTGTTGGAGTAATAATTTGTATATTATCAAAAAAATCATATCCGTTATATTTTTTTAATCTATCTCTACTTAAACTAATTAAATTATCTAAAATCTTTATTTCTTCCCTTTCCTTTATAAAGAAAAAATCTTGTTTTAAATCTTCATTAGTTTTCTCTATCAAGCCTTCTCCTTCATTTACTCTATGTGAATTTACAATTATCTTAGATTCCGCAGCTTGCCTAAAAATTTTATTAAAAACAACCACATCAAATCTTTCAGATTCTATTAACTCTTTCAAAACAGAACCTGGTCCTACTGATGGAAGCTGATCAATATCTCCGACTAAAATTAACTTTGTCCCCTTATATATTGCTTTTACTAAATAATTCATTAAAAATATATCTACCATGGACATTTCATCAACAATGATGACATCCGCATCAATTGGGGTAACATCACAATCAATATTTATTGGTGAGTTGTCATCCTCAATTTTTCCAATTTCTAAAACTCTATGCAAGGTTTTTGCCTCTTCTCCCGTTGTTTCTGTAATCCTTTTAGCAGCTCTACCAGTAGGGGCACAAAGGACGATTTTCTTTTTGTAACTTTTATAGATATTAATTATCATTTTTATAATAGTAGTTTTCCCTGTTCCTGGTCCACCTGTAATTATACATACATTATTATCATTTATTTTTCTTAATGCTTCAATCTGTTTTTCAGATAGTTCAATATTAGAATCCTTTTCTATTTGCTCTAATTCTTTCTCAAAGTTTGAAATATATTTTAAGTTTTTCGCCCTCTGAATTCCAATTAACTTTTCTGAGACATTACTTTCTGCTTTGTATGAAGCATATAAATATATCCACTCTTCTTCTTTTCTTTTTTCTATCACAATATCATTTTTAGCCCTCAGTTCTATAATACTATCCATTACTAGTTCCTTTTCAACTGATAGTAATGAACTAACATACTTAATTAAATTTTCCTTTAATACACAGGTATGTCCATTTAAAGCAATTTGCATTAGGCCAAATTTTATTCCACTTTTAATTCTTTTATCACTATTATGGTCAATCCCTATTTTCATCGCCATTTTATCTATTTCTTTAAAATCAACATTATATGCGATATCTAATAACAAATACGGATTTTCCTCAATCTTATTTATTGTATCTGTACCAAGCTCTTTATACACTCTTTCAGCATTCTGAACTCCTATTGAAAATTTTTCTAAAAACCTTACTAATTCCCATAAATCCCAATTTTGTATGAAAGCTTCTGATATTTCCTCAGCTTTTCTGTTATTTATTCCTTTTATTTGTGCCAATCTTTTTGGTTCAAACTTTAGCACATGTATAGTTTCATCTCCAAACTTGTCCACAATCTTTTTAGCAGTAGCAGGGCCAATCCCCTTTATTGTACCATTTGCTAAATACTTTTCCAACCCTTCATTTGTTTGAGGTAAAATCTTTTCAAATGTCTGAACTTTAAATTGTTCTCCATAATCCTGATGTGTTACATAGTTTCCCTGTAATATTAATGAATCTCCTTCATTAATAAAAGGAAGATAACCTACAATTGTGGTCTCTTCCTGATCACTATCAAGCACTGCAACCATATAACTATTTGTATCATTTTTATATATAACATCTACAATCTGTCCTTTTAATTCCATTTATGTTCTCCCATCATTTCTTTAACTAAACTCTATTTATTATATATTTTTTCTACTAAAAAGTCAACACACCTGTAATTAAAATTATAAAACTTAATTACAGGTTAGTCTTTTTCAATCCTCTCAATATATTCCTTACATTCTCTCCAATTTAGCAATAATAGATTATTATATTCTTCTTGTAATTTTCTTAAGATTTTTTGTGTATCATCTGTCGAACCTAAATCTACTACTAAAACTTTGTCAATGGATTCCTCTTTTTTATATAAAAAATTAAACATTACATTTCTGAAAAATCCCTCAATTTTATTTTCCTGATTTTTTACTGCAATAATAATATGTATCCCCTGATTTTTAGATTTAGTATAAATACTAAAAAATACTCCTTTTACAATTTCAATCAAACCATATAAAAAACATACCCAAAATATAATACTCCATATAAATTCTATCATTTATATTCCCCTTTTATATTTTATGTTGATTATTAATTTAAGTGAAAGTATTTTTTAATTAGATGAATCTACATTATAATTATTAGTTATCTCATCTCCTGTCAGGTTTCTATTATATACTCTAAATGAATATACTGTACCTTTCATAGCAACATTACCAGCTCCTCTATTATCTCTACCAATCCATGCGGATGTAAAGTTAGTAAAATTATAATTACCTATTTCATCATTAGTAAATGTATATCTAAGTATTCCGTTTATATATTGTTCAACTTTTTTCTCCGTTTTGTTCCATACATACGTAAGAGTATATTTATCTGTATTAGATGTATATGCACCACCAAAATATGTAGAATAATTTCCCCCATTTACCCATAATCTAGTATCATTATTTAAATTATACTTCTCATAATTTATGTTATTAGTATTCGGATAATTACCAAAAATTAAATCTCTACTATTTAACTCATCAAATTTCACCTTTATCTCTATTGTGTTATTAATGCTAAAAATGTCTTGCAAATTTGAGCCTACAAAAACTCCATCATCTAAACCATCAAGTACAACTCCATTATCTTGCCAGTATCCACCGTCAAGCGTAGCATCTTTATCATTACCACTTAAATCCTGCCAGGTTGTAGCTTCTGTATTATATCCACTTCTAGTATTATATTTTCCATCATACAAAATAACTAAATTCTGTGCTATATAACCATTATTAACACTTTTGCTGTTAAACGTTCCCGAAGTTGCAAAATTTGTTACACTTCCCGTAGCATCCAAGAAAATACTAAGTCTTTGTAAACTTTGATTATTCTGTACAATATTTGTTATAGTCCTTCCATTCCCGATTAAAAGTACCAGCAAATTTTGTTGTACTATTTCCAATAGGAATAAATCCTGCAGCATTAGATTTTATTAACTCCGTTTTTATACTATCGGTTATACTATCACCATTTATATCCCCATACTCCGTATTAGTAGGATCTTTATATGAGGAATCCTGTTTAAAATCTAAATTAGAAGTTAATTCAAAATATTCCCCTGATTTATTTTCTCCCCCATTCACGGAAATTTCTAAATCAACTAAATCTTCCACATACCTTATTTTATACGGATCACCATAAGTACCTGCCCCTCTATAATCATAAGCCACTTGGTCATAAACTTGATTTGTATTATTAACATCTTCCTCATATATCTCTTTTATTCTTAAATTACTATCCAATCCGTGACTTTCTCAAAGTATTTGTTGAAACATATAAGCCTGTTAATACAATTATAAAAAATATAACTGACAAACCAACAAAAGTACTTATCATTCCCTTTTCATCTTTAAAAATGTTTTTCATATTCTTTTCTCCTTACTATTTTTATATTATAGACCCTACACCTATTTTAAATTTGGACAAGAATTGGTGTAAATAGTATTATAACTGAAGAATGATAAGGCGAAGGCGTACGATGGTACGTCGAGATTTATCATTCAAAGTTAGAGTGCTAGATGCATTCTGTTTCTTTATATTGTTATAACCTATACATCCATTCTAAATTTGGACAAGAATTGGTGTAAATAGTATTATAACTGAAGAATGATAAGGCG
>JAUNSP010000012.1:0-13024 GCA_030539155.1 Clostridia bacterium | reverse complement strand
GGCGTACGATGGTACGTCGAGATTTATCATTCAAAGTTAGAGTGCTAGATGCATTAATTATTGTTCAAATTTTAGGGTGTAAGTCTATTAGGCCCCCTAAACAAGAACATTGATTCCTTAATTGTAGACATTCCTAAAAGCAACATAGTTACCCTATCAACACCTATACCGAAACCACCATGAGGAGGACAACCATACTTAAAGAAATCTAAATAAAATTCAACATCCTTATCCAAACCTTTTTCCTCAGCCTGTTCTTTTAGAACATCATATCTATGTTCCCTTTGTGCACCAGTTGTAATTTCCACACCTTTCCAAATAAGGTCATAACCTTGAGGCATTCCATTTTTTCTCATATGGTAGAAAGGCCTCTTCTCAGGTTTATAATCTGTTACGAATAAGAATTCACTACCATACTCTTCCATAGAAAACTTATAAGAAAGTTTCTCAGCTTCAGTCGTTAAATCCGTCTTTTCCTCATTAGGAATTTTATATTTATATCTCTTTTCTAGTTCATTATATAAATCTTCTAATTTGATTACAGGAAAACTTTTTTGTGGAATAATTATATCTTTTTTAAATAAAGTTTGAATTTCATCTCCATATTTCTCTTTTACCTTCGTTAAAGCATAGATAAGAAGCTCTTCTTCTAATTTCATAACATCTTCATATGAATCTATGTAACTAAACTCTATATCAAAACCCGTAAATTCTGTCGTATGTCTATTTGTAAAAGATTTTTCAGCCCTAAAAACAGGTCCCACTTCAAAAATCTTTTCAAATCCACTAGCCATTGCCATTTGTTTATAAAATTGAGGACTTTGACTTAAGTAGGCTTTATTATCAAAATATGATATTTCAAAAACATCTGCCCCTGATTCACTTGCTGCACCAATTAATTTTGGCGTATGTATTTCAATGAATTCTTTTTCTAATAAAAATTCTCTCATCGCATTAACAAAAGTAGTTTGTACCTTAAACATTAAATTATTTTTAGCATGTCTTAAATCTAAAAATCTATAATCTAGCTTTGTATCTAACTGTGAACTTTGTGGATTTTTATAATTAATTGGTAGTTCCCCATTACATTTACTAGTAACTATAATCTGCGTTGGTATAAATTCAACCCCATTTAATTTTACCGCTGGGCTTTCTAGTAATGTTCCTTTAGCTTCTATTGTACTTTCCAATGATAAACTTGATACAATCTCATTTAATTTAGTATTTTCCTCATTTTTTTCTATTGTTATTTGAAGTTTTGATGTGTTATCCCTTATTATTAGAAATTGAACATATTGTAAATCCCTAACAGTATCTACAAACCCCTTTACAGTAATCTCTTTATTTAAATATTCTTTTATATTTTTTAAATCTATTTTATTCATTCATAACGTCCTTTCTCCTCAATATACATCTATTTTACTACATTGTGTAACAAAAATCAAGGAGTCTTTCAACTTTTTTTATATAATAGGTTACAGGTTAATGGTTTTAGAAAAAATTATCTACTAAATATGTTGATATATTTGACACTTATGTCTAATAAAACCCTTAACCTGTAACTATAATAGGAAAGTTCTGCTTTCCTATTATACAAGATATTGCAAATTTTTTTGAATAAATAATACAAAAGTGGTAAAAACTATCTTATAGAAATAAAAGGAAGGATTGATATTTTATGGAGTTTGTTCGGAAGTATAGACTATATGCAATTAATTAGGTGCTTTATTATCGGTGGATTACTATGTGTAATTGGTCAAATTTTAATAGATAAAACCAAATTAACACCCGCAAGAATTCTTGTAATCTATGTTACAAGTGGTGTAATTTTAGGTGGTTTGCGGAATATATAAACACTTAATAGACTTTGCCGGTACAGGGGCAACTGTTCCATTAACAGGTTTTGGAGCTAATTTGGCAAAAGGTGTTTTAGAGGAAGTAAAAGAAAGTGGTTTATTAGGAGCATTTATTGGTGGAGTTAAAGCTTCAAGTGGAGGAATTGCTGCGGCAATTTTCTTTGGATATATAGCTTCATTAATTGCAAAACCTAAGATAAAAAAGACCTAATATAACATAAAAGAAACTGATTCTTTAAAACTCAGTTTCTTTTAGATTATATTCATTTTCAATTATTGTTCTTATTATACTTATAGACTTTTCTAGATTATTGTTTTTTATAACATAGTCATAAGTATTAATTTTTGATTCCTCATAATCAAATCTATTTAACCTAAGTGTAATTTCTGCCGGTGATGGTTTATCAACCCTCGCCTCTAATCTTTTCTGTAAATTTTCCCTTGGAACTTTTAAAAATATTGTTACAACTCTTACGTCTTCTTTTAATAATTTTTTCAAGTTTTCTGTACCATTTACATCCATATCTTTCACTATTATTTTACCTTTTTTTATCTTTTCATTGAGTAACTTTTTTGATGTTCCGTAATATGCTTTATGGTGAATATTATACTCATAAAAAGCATCCTCCTCAATCATTTTTTCAAATTCTTCATCACTAACAAAAATATATGTTTCTCCTGATACATCCCCCTCACGCATCTTCCTTGTTGTATATGATGGAAGCGATGTGGCATTTCCCATTTGACTAATTAGTGCCTTCTTTATGGTGTCCTTTCCTGCTCCTGAGACTCCTGATAATAATACTAACATATTACTTCCACCTTACCTTCTGCAATTTCATTAGCTGCAAGTGTAACTGCAGATTCTTCCTTAACACCTGTCAATACTTTATCTCCGTCAGCTATCTGCCTTGCCCTTTTTGCAGTAGCTATTACTAACGCATATCTACTATCAACCTTAGTCAATAATTCTTTTACTGATGGTTTTACTATCATTCTCCTATCCTCCCTTTTTCATTTTAATATATTACTATAATAACACAATAACGGCTATTATGTCAATATTTTGAATAAATTATTCCTCAACCATTTCATCTTTTTCAACTCTTCCTGCCACCGTCTCAGATTGTATAGCTGATAGAACTACATTCCCAGAATCCATTATTATTACTGCCCTTGTTTTTCTACCACATGTTGCATCAATCACTTTTCCAGCTTCTTTAACCTCTTGTACTAACCTTTTTATTGGTGCAGCATCTGGGCTAACAATCGCTATTATTCTATTTGCAGAAACAGTATTTCCAAATCCAATATTTATTAATTGCATATATCTCGCCTCCTATTAACATTTATTATTACCTATTTTATTATCTCTTCAATTGAATTGTTTTCCCTTTTAAAAACTTTTTTCATCCTAAATACTATCACTCCTGATTTTAATACATAATATAATGCAATTATTAATGAAGCAACTAATATTACACTTGAAACCATTAATTCGGTTTTTATAGGCAAATATAGCAAATAAAGTGTAAATATAGCAACTATTAATATTTCTATTGCATAAATAGCAATTCTTCCCGATTCCCTTTTATATGCTGTTTCAAACAAGATAATTGATATAAGGAGTATTGCCATAGATGTAATCTTTGTTTCTAAATTAAATGTCTGTATATCTAGTGTAGAGTATGCTGCACTAACTAATATAGCGTAAATTAATATAGTTGTTGCTATTAGTATATTCTGAAATATAACTCCCCTAATTTGGCTCCTTTGTTCCCCAGATAACTGCTCCTTTGTTTTTATTTCCTCATGAAGTTCTTCTATCTTCCTTTTTGTTAACAATTCCTTTTTCCTGTTTTTTTCTTCTTTTTGCCTTTCTCTTTCAATTCTTTTTGTTTCCTTATCATCCTGTTTTTTAGATGACCCCTTTTTCTCTTTTTTATCATCATTTTGTGTAACTTCTTTTGGTTCAATTATTACTACCTCTGGTTTGCTATTTTTGTTTATTTGTGATTTTTTAGTAGTTTTATTTTTTCCTCCATCACTAGTTTTAATTGTTTTCCCGCTATCTGCCTCTTTATCTTTAACATCTTTATTCCCTGATTTCTTCTTTACCGATGTTTTGTTATTTTTTTCTTTTTCATTTTGACTATCCTTTACCTCTTTTTTATTGACACTTTTCTCTGCCGTTCCACTTGCTTTGCTTTTAGTATTCTTTTTACTTTTATCTATTGTATCTTTCATATTATTGGTCAATTCCATATTTTTCTGTATTATATCCTGAAGTCTTGGATTTATCCCCTCCTTTACTTCCTGATCTTGTTTTACCCCATTCTTTTTACTAATTCCTTTTTTTAAATTTTCTTCCATATTTCCCTCCATTTTTAATTTTCTAATTCATATAAAATTATGCTACTCATCACTAATGCAACTGTTTCTGTTCTTAAAATTCTATTACCCAAAGAAATAACTCTTGCGCCTATCTCTTTTAGATTATAAATTTCATTTTCTGAAATTCCACCCTCCGGACCTATTACTACTGCAATTTTTAAATCATCCTTTTTTATTATATTTTTTAACTCATCCTTTAAAGTTGTTTTTCTTTCATTTTCATAAGCTACTAATACTGCATCATATTGTTTAAATATATTATAAACATCTTTTATCTTTGTAACAACCCCTACCTTAGGAATACAATCTCTTCCCGATTGTTTAGCTGCAACTTCTGATATTTTTTGCCATCTTTCTATTTTCCTCAAACTATCTTTTTCATTAAGTCTCACAACACACCTATCCATCGCAATAGGAATTATTTCTTTTACTCCTATTTCAACCGATTTTTGTATAATCCACTCCATTTTTTCCGCCTTTGGCAATCCTTGAAATATAGTAATATGTATACTTGGCTCAACATTATTTTCGATTATTTTAACGATCTTGCACATTATTTCATTTTCTATAAGCTCTTCTATTTCACATTCAAAATTTTGACCCGTCTGTTTTACACATATCTGCAAATTATTCCCTTTTTTCATTCTTAATACATTTTTAATGTGATTTACATCTTCTTCAATTATTACTATCTTCTTATCTAAATCAATTTTATCCTCATTTACAAAAAACTTTGGCATACTACTTTCCCCCTAATTATTACTTATATGTTTTCTCGTTATTTCTAGTAAGTCTAGTTTCGTAAATCCTATTATCTGGGTCTTTGTTCTATCCTTCTTTAATTCCAATTGTAAGGCATCTATAACCTTTTGCCTCGATTCTTGCTCCTGCATATCTATATAATCTATTATTATTATGCCACCAATATCCCTAAGCCTTAATTGCTTTGCAATCTCATTTGATGCCTCCATATTAACTTTTAAAATTGTTTTTTCTACATCTTTGTTTCCTGTATATTTCCCTGAATTAACGTCTATTGCTGTTAATGCCTCTGTCTTATCTATTGTAATAAAACCTCCACACTTTAACCATACTCTCCTGTTTTTTGATTTTTCCAATTGCTCATTAATATTGTAAATATCAAAAATGTCTCCATCTTCTTTAAGTTCAACATGGATTTTATATTTGTCATCAAAGTAACTCATTAACCTTTCTATTTTAGAATATACTTTTTTATCATCAACAATTATTCTATCTAATCCCTGATATATTGTATCATTTATTGTTTTCTCTATCAAGTCAGAGTTTTCATATATCAATCTAGGTCTACTATTATCTATAGATTCAAATTTTTCTTTTATCATTCTATATTTATTCAAAACGTCATCTATGTCTTTACTAATTTGTTGCTGAGTCTTCCCTTTCGCAGCGGTTCTAACAATAATAGCATTTTTGCCTATTTTTTTCTGTTCAATAATGTTTCTTAATCTATCTCTTTCTTCTTCTTTCTCAATCTTCTGAGAAATAGTAATAAAATCGAAGTCTGGTATAAGAGCGACAAAATTCCCTGGAATATTTAAGTTTGAAGCAATTCTTGCTCCCTTTTTCCCTGAACTATCTTTTTTTACTTGAACTAATATTGCCTGTCCACATTTCAAAAAATCTTTAATATTAAACTTATCTAGTTTTTCATATTTATTACCAGTTTCATTACTCATTTTAGGTAACAAATCCTTTATATGAATAAATGCATTCTTACCTTCCCCTATATCAACAAAAGCTGCTTGCATACCCTCGAAAATTGATTCTACTATGCCTACATAGATATTTCCCTCAATCCTTTTTTTATCTTCACTCTCCTCATATTGCTCTATTAATTTACCATTTTCAACCAAGGTGATTATTTTACTCCCTTTATTATTTTTAATAATTAAATCTCTCATATATTCCTCACTCTTTTTTATTAAACTTATTCATAGCTGCCTCTAACCCATTTTCTATACATTCTACAGCTGCATCCACTGCCATATCAATTCCTATTTCTAATTTTCTATATTCCTCATCTGATACTTTGTTTATCACATAATCAATCATTTCCTCTTCTGTCGGCTTTCCAATTCCTATTCTAATTCGTGGTATTCCGCGTCGTTTTTAAACGATTTACAACAGATTTCATACCATTGTGTGAACCCGCACTCCCCTGCTTCCTTATTTTTATTTTGCCAGATTCAATATCCATATCGTCATATACTACTAAAATATTTTCCTTTGGTATCTTATAAAAATCCTTAACTGCCTTTAATGCTATCCCACTTAAATTCATAAATGTTTGTGGTTTTATTAAAATAACCTTTTTATTTGCAATAATTCCATCCCCATAAATTGAATTGAATTTTTTTCTATTCATGTCTATATCATATTTACTCGCTAATTTATTTATAACATCAAAACCCATATTGTGTCTTGTTTTGCTATATTCATTTTCAGGGTTCCCTAGTCCAACTAATAAATACATCTTTCTTCCTCCACTTTTTTATATTACTTATCAATATACAAGTAATATATTTTTATAATCTATTGTTTCCCTCTTGTTTTTATTTCCCTATATCCTATTGCTATTACTGCAAGTAACATTAGTGCAAAAGATAAAGCTTTCCAAATTCCACTTTCAAATAATATTATTGCAAACATCCCGAACGAAACACTTATTCCATACAAAACCAATACTGCATCTTTTGGAGAATATCCTTTTTCAACTAATTTATGATGTAGATGTCCTTTATCTGCTTGAACAACAGCTTTTAGAGATTTTCCTTTTATTAATCTCCTTATTATTGCAAACACTGTATCTAATATTGGTAAACCTAAAACTATTATTGGCAATACTACCACAAACGCAGTTGCTGTTTTAGCAACTCCTAATATTGATATTATTGATATTGTGAATCCTATAAAATTTGTTCCCATCTCTCCTATAAAGGTTTTTGCTGGATTGAAGTTATATGGTAAGAATCCAACTAAAGCCCCTAATAATGCCGTTACTAATACTATTGCGATTAGTGGAGATGCATTTAAAGAAAATATTATCAATAACGATAAACAAGAAATAATTGATATTCCTGTTGAAAGTCCATCTAATCCATCTATTAAATTTATTGCATTCGTTATGCCTACTATCCAACAAAAAGTTACTATATTTGATATTACATTATCAAGCAATACATTTTGTGCAAGGAATGGCAAATTAATAAAATCAATTTTTATACCAAAGCATATTACTATAATAGCCGCTACTGATTGTCCAGCAAGCTTCGTTAATGGTTTTATATCCTTTTGTTTATCATCAAAAAAACATACTATTGATAAAATAAGTATTCCAAGTGCCACACCTAATAATTTATATCCATATCCTTCTGACGTAAATAAATCTAACTCATTTTGAATTATCTTTACAAAAATTAAATATACTGATGCTATAATAAACCCTATAATAACTGCTAGTCCACCTAATTTAGGCATATCCTTTTTGTGCATCCTTCTCTCGTCCCTAGGTACATCTATTGCTCCTATCTTCATCGCTAACCTTATAGAATATGGTGTAAACACAAAAGTTGTTACAAATGCTAATAAGAACTCTATTGCAATATCTCCCCACATTTAAAAATCTCCCCCTTTAATTATTACCTCTTATATAAATATCCTTTCCTGGATATGCTAAATTTATTTGTTCTTCTTCTAGTATTCCTAATATTTTCATGTTAATATCCGTTTTAAATTCCAGAAAATTTTCAAATGCAATAATATCTGTATATAAATAAATAGCTATTTCTAATGCATCCGATTGTATTTTAGAGAAATTTACTTTTACACTATTTTCAATTACATTCTTATTTGTAGCAAGAACAAACGAAATCCTACTTTTAATTTTTTCAATTGTGCTTTCTTTTGTATTTAAGGGTAATCTTAAGTCAAACGAATATCTTCTCTTTTCTAAATTTGACCAATTGACTACTGATGTACTTACCATTGTTGAATTTGGAATTATTATTATTGAATCATCGATAGCCCTTAATCTTGTACTTTTTATACTTATATGTTCAACCGTTCCCTCATCCGTCCCAACTTGTAGCCAATCCCCTATTTTATATGATTTATCCATTAAAATACTTGCACCTGCAATTAAATTCTTTGCAAAATCTTGTGCAGCAAGTGCAATAACAACACTACTTAATCCAAATCCTGTTATCAACCCTGTTAGATTATAGCCTAATTCATTAATTATTATAAATCCTGCTATTATATAAATTATACCCCTCGCTACTTTACTTAAATATTTAACCATTGTGTGGTCTATTTTTTCAAATTTATTACTCTTTTCTAATTTTTTTATTACCTTTGCTTTTGGTGAAATTAACCTTGCAATTGCATCCGCTACTAAGTATATTATTATTATTTTCATAATCTTGTTGATAACAGCCATTACTACTGGTGGTAAATTTACAATATACATTCCTAAATAAATAGAAAAAACTTTTGTAAATACTTTTATAGGTATATATAATGCTGTTTGTTTTACTTTTATTTTCTTAGACCCACCTGTAATTTTAACTACAAGATAAAAAGCTAGTGAACTTATTATATAAAATAATATTGCTATTATCACCGCTACAATTAAATCCAAAACCTGCTCTTGCGATATATTTTTAAACCATGAACTTAAGTTTCTTATTTGTTCCATACTTTTCATTCTCCTTTTTATTATTTAACCGCTATTAATGCTTTTATTTTAATTCCCTGTTTTGAAAACATTTCCTCATGTTCTGTTTCTATATTAGCCCAAAAATTACGTTCCTTATGTAAATCATAAGTAAACTTCTCAATTTTAAAACCTGCTTGTCTAAAATAATTTAATGAATCCTCAAACAGATTATCATCATCCGTTTTGAAAAATATTTTTCCATTCTCTTTTAAGAATTCTTTATATTTCTCAAGCTGTTTAGTATGAGTCAATCTCTTTTTTCTGTGTTTACCCTTTGGCCAAGGATTACAAAAATTTATATAGATTCTCTCGATATTATCGCTCTTACCTAAAATTAAATTAATTCGTTCTATATCAAATCGAGTTAATAAGATATTATTTATATCTCTTTTTTGTTCATTATAAGTTTGTTCTATTTTTCTTTTTGCCAACCCTAACATCGCATCTATTAAATCTATAGCAATATAATTAACCTCTAGGTTTTTACTTGCTAAACTAGATATAAAATTTCCCTTTCCGCAACCTAGTTCCAAATGAATAGGATTATTATTTTCAAAAAGAGTATTCCATCTTTCCTTTTTCTCTTCAGGGTTATCTATATAAAATTTACTTGCCTCTAACTCTGGACGAGCCCAAGGTTTAAATCTAATTCTCATATTATTCTTCCTCTCATCATGCACATTATATCACAAAATTAAAATGTATAAAAGGGTTATTTGAATTTTTTTAAAAATAATGTAGAATTTTTTCACTTTTTATGATATACTCTCTTAATGAATAGTTTTTCAAAGTTTGAACAAACAGCAATTAAGGAAGTGATTAAATTGAAATTAACATCTGACAAGGAAACTTTGGCAGAATATAAAGTAATTATATTATATATTTTAAATAAAATTGGTAAACCCATATCAAATGATTCTCTTTTAAATCTTGTTTTAAAAGTAACAGATATAAATTATTTTTATTTTCAGCAGTTTTTATTAGATTTATTAGAAAATTCCTACATTTTAAGTTACCACAAGGAGGACTATATTGTTTATGAAATTACAGATTACGGCAAACAAACTCTTGAATTGACTCAAGATATAGTTCCGGGAATTACTAAACTTAGAATTGACAGTAATTTCAAATTAGAATATGAATCCTTTGAAAATGCCCAGTCGATCGTGGCAGAATATACACCCCGAAGTGAAAATTATTTTGACATCTGTTGTAAAATCATTGAAAATAATGACACCGTTTTTGAGATAAAAACCTTTGCAGGTTCTAGAAATCAGGCAAAATGTATCGTAGATAACTGGAAGGAAAATGCAAATATTATATATCCAAAGATTTTAAATTTACTTACAGATACAGACCTAAAAGATGAATCAAATTAATGCTCTAGCATTAATTTGGGGCGTAGCCCTTTTTAAATAATAGGGAAGGATGACTTTCCTATTATTTAAAAAAAGTCCCACAAAAAATGAGTGAAATTATTTCACTCATTTTCTGTGAGACTTTTTTACAGCCTTTTTGTTCCACCCTAAATAGGTTTATAACTATTCAAAATAATTATTAATTACGTCATTTAAATATTCTAACTCCTTTGCCTCTTCTCTAATATTCTTTTCTATTTCCTTTGATAAGGTATAAATTTCAAATAACTGGTTAGCATACTCATTAATTTTTTCTGTATCACCGTGAACCTGTTGAAAGTAATCTTTCCAGAACTTATACCTCAATTTTAAGATTATGTTCTTTATGTGCCAAACTTTTAAAAGAAGCCTTCTTAGATACTTATCATCATAGTTTAACTTAAAGAATTCTCTTGACATTGACATAGTTTCTTTTTCTTCTGCTCTATCTAAGCTCACAAAGAATTTATTAAAATTTGTTGAAATTTCCATAAGGTTATCTGATAATCTCTTAATTAACCTCTCCGCAGTTTCGCAAATTACTAATAATTCTCTTTCATTATATACCATAAAAACATCTCCTTTTTACCTAAACAATTAGTTTAAGTATGAACTCATTCCTCTAGTTTCACGTTTCTATTAATATATCATCTTATATTTAGTAAAAAATAAAGATTTTATTATATTGACAATATAATTGCATTATAACATATTATGTTAATTTTGTCAATATTTCTCAATCAAATTATTCTATAATAACATTTCACATACTATTATAAACATTGCATGTGACCAACCTAATCCTATTACCCAAGATGATTGCATATTCCTATTATTCACCTGTTCCGATAGGAATCCATGCTCATTAGCTGAATTAACTACAAAATCCATGCACTCCTGCGCTTTCTTATGCTGTCCATTTTTTTTAAAATACATCGCCATCCACAATGTAGATATTATCCAAGGGTCTTGTCCCCCACGATAGTGGTCTTTCTCAAATCTTAGATATCCACCAGTATAGGTTCTTAAATTTAAATTTATCTTCGTAATAATATTTTTTATAACTATATCACCTAAATCAAACACTTCAAAAGGTATTACAGTACCTAATATACTAATATCGGTTAGTTCATCCTTTTTATTTCTCACTAGACAATTATTTTTTATAAAATTTTCTTTTATATAATTTTTTGTTTTTAAAATATAAATTTCTAATTCTTTAACTTTATAATCTACATTTATATTATAAACTTCAGAAATTTCTCTATAAATTTCTCTCATAGAATTAAACGCCGCATAAATACTCGAAATAGAATATAAATGGATACCCTCATTCATTTCCCATAAATCATAACTTTTTTGTATTTGTTTATTTGCTATAATATTATCAATGTAACTTTTTAAATAATCTACTGCTTTTTCACACATTCCTAAACAAGACTTTAAGAAAGCTATTTTATTTGAAATTTTATAATGCTCATATATGCCGTAGATAACACTTGCAGTTTCGTCAATTTGATATCCCCAGCAAGGCGCTAATTTTCCATCCGTATAAAATCTTTGTTCCCACATCCCATTTTCACTTTGAGTTTTTTTACAAAATATTTTATAAAATCTCTCTGTTTCCTTATCCATCTTTAGAATATCGAAAGCTTTAGTGATAAAAACTGCATCCCTGGGCCAGCAATATGAGTACCTACCGGCAACACGACATTCCCTCATCAATCTCCATAGCAGCTGATATTCCTCCTGTTTTATTATTACCAAGAAGAGAAAATAGTAAGATTGTCCTTACATATATTCTTTTTATTTTTTCATAATTCTTTATATTTTTATCAAATTTACAAATATGATTTTGGACATATTTTTCCCAATATTTTTGAACTTTAACTTGTTCTTTTTTGATGTTAATACTTTTTACCTCATCGATAAATTTTAAATCTTCATCATCTTTATTTATGAAAATAAATAAAACAAATTCTCTCTTTTCATTAGGTCTAAGCTTACCTAAATTATAACTAATACAAGATGCACGAGACATTCCGATATAATCTTTATCTTCAATAACTCCCTTTTTAATATTAGAATCAACATTATTTAATTGATAACTAAGCAACTCTTCTTTTGAAAAAATACTTAAAGTATAATCATGAGTATATTGATACATTACATTCTCCTCAATCCTAGATGCAACCATATTATTCTCATTTGACAAAAGTTGAGAATATACTAAAAAATTCAAATCTAAATCTATATTATGATTATTTTCAAATTCATATTTTTTTATCAAAACGTTTTTATTTAAATGTACAAAATCAGTCTGTTTAATTTTTAAATTAAAGTACGAATTATATATTTCAGTATTTAAAATATTAGTATTTTCAGTATAATATTGATTATATTTATTATTAATATCATCATGTAGATAAATAATATTCGAATCATTAATCTTTACACCAACGTGTAAAAAATCAAAAAATTGTTTATAATCAATAGTAGGATAGTTAAATCTTAAAAGTTCCCCTTTTCTACTAAAACTAACTCTTAAATTATTATTTCCAATTATTGCATCATTATAGTAACTCTTCATTATTTTCTCCTTCTTATTTCTTATCTCT
>JAUNSP010000011.1 GCA_030539155.1 Clostridia bacterium | reverse complement strand
ATTTTGTATTGAAACAAGGAATGTAATAAATAATTTAGATATATCAACATATTTAATGGATAATTTTTTCTAAAACCCTTAACTTGGAACTAAAATCTTAAAAACTTTTGTGAAAAAACTTGACTATATATAAATAAAATATTAAAATATAAATAGAGATATTATAAAAAGGTGGTAGAGAAATGAAAAAATTAAAAAGAATTGTTTTAGCAATACTATTGATAACAGTTACATTAGTTATATCAGCAGGAAATTATTTAAATTCATATGCTACAACAGATCAAGTAGGTATAGTGCTAGGGCTAGAGGAGAGTAGAACCTCAGGTTATGCTTATCAAGCATTAAGAAAGAATATTTGGAAAATATCACAATATTCTTCATTAGAAAATACAATACCAGATAAGACAAAAACTATTTATTGTTTAAAAGGAGGGCCAGGATTTGGTTCAACTGGAGATATGGGTGTTGGAGGAACTGTAAAAAAGACATATAACGAATATTTCGATATGAAAGATTCAAGTAAAATAGATGAGACTTATAGGAATGTCTTACCAACTGATGCTACTACATATAATTCATTGCTATGGTTATTAGATAATGTTTATGTAGCACCTAGTGGTACTCCACAAGAGGATGAAATTGAAATGGCAACAGCATATAAGGAAGCATTATTTGGTGCAGCTGGAATTCAAAAAGTTCAAAATGGTACAGAAGAGTTTTATGCTTTAACAGATGATGACATAGATGTAGTACAACAGTTAGCTGTTTGGTTCCTTACAAACTCAGACGAGTATAAGGTTCAGAGGGCTAATGTTTCAGGGGATTATACTGCTGCTATATGGACAAAGGGTGAGGAAACAGGAGGCATATATAGAAGTTTAGATGATCTAGGTCGATTAGGAGGATTTAGACAGGAAGATGCTATAAAATTACTAAACTATTTTATAGATACAGCTAATGCTAATGGAACCACTTATGAGCCAAGAGTAAATGCCAATCCTATTGAATTAATTAAGACAAATGCAACTTATGAAAGAACAGCAACAGGAGTATATGTAGGACCATTCAAAATAAATGAATTAGTAGATACAGATTATAGTTTTTCTTCAACATTAAAAAATGGAGATAATAATGATGTCGATTATCAATTAGCAGAAGTAGTTAGTGGAGTAAAAACAACAAATGGAAATACGGTAGAGAGTTACATTGGAAGTAATAAAGAATTTTATTTCTATATTGCAGATGCAGATTATGATGGACAAGTTAAGTTTGATATATCAGTTGATATTACTCAAACTGATATAAAATTCTGGTCAGTTACAGGGGCTGCTGCATCAGAACAACCAGTTGCTGTGATTGAAAGAGAAAGTAAAAATTATACTGATAATGCAACACTTCAAGTTTCTTTACAGGATTTTGATTTAGCATTGAGAAAATTTATTACATCAGTTAATGGAACTGCGCTTACAACAAGTAGGGTTCCAACTATCAGTACATCAACACTTTCAAGTTTGAATAATGGAACTATCACAACAGCACAAAAGGTTCACCCAAAAACACCTATTCAGGTTGTAACTGGTGATAAGGTAATATATACAATTAGGGTATATAATGAGGGTGAATTAGATGGATATGCAACACAAATAACAGATTATTTGCCAACAGGATTGGAATTTATACCAGCAGAGGATAGTACAATTAATACAAATAATGGTTGGACAAATCCCTCAGGAGATGGAAAGACAATAGTAACCAGTAAATTAAATGATACACTAATATCAGCATTTGATGGTACAACTTTAGATTATGAGGATATACAAATTGAATGTGAAGTAGTAGCTACTATTGATGATGAAGATCAAACATTAAAAAATATAGCAGAGATTACTGCACATAAAGATGAAAATGGTATTGAAATCTTAAATGGATTGGATAGGGATTCAAATCCAAAAAGTTTGACAACAGCTCAAAGAAATAGTTATACTGCAAGTATTCAAGATGATGATGATTATGAAGATTTAGTAATACTTGGACAATATTTTGATTTAGCGTTAAGAAAATTTATTGTAGCAGTAAATAGCCAAGAATTAAAAGATTCTTCAAACAATTATACAAGAGAGCCAAATATAAGTATAACAAATTTACAAAATGGAACTAGTACGGATGCAGTATATAGTCATGTGAAAAATGCTGTTAGTGTAAAAACGGGAGATATAGTAACATATGCAATAAAAGTATATAACGAGGGACAGTTAGATGGATATGCAAAACAAATAACAGATCATTTACCACAATATTTAGAATTTATATCAGATGAAACATCAGAAGCAGGACAGTTTAATGCAGGGTATGGATGGGTACTTGATGCAAGCGATACATCATTAAGGACTGTAAGAACAAGTTATTTATCAAGAGAGGCAGATCCAGATAATTTAATAGAAGCGTTTGATGCTAGGAATGGAACTATGGATAGTTCAGATTATGTTTATATTAAATGTTTAGTTAAAGAAGATGTATCAGATTCAACAGTATTAACAAATATAGCGGAAATAACAATGGAAACGGATGAAAATGGTACAACTATAGCAGATAGAGATTCTGCACCTGCAAACGTGGTACTACCAGTAGATGAAAATTTACCAGACTATAAGGGAAATGTAAGCAATAAAAATGATTTGTCAGATGCTACATATTTTTATAAAGGTCAACAAGATGATGATGATTTTGAAAAAATAATAATAACAAAATTTGACCTAGCATTGAGGAAGTTTATAACTGGAGTAAATAGCGAAGAAGTAAATACAAGAATTCCAGTATTTACTACTCAAAAAGATGAAAATGGAAACTATGTTTACGAGCATCCAAAAACACCGGTCATGGTGGAAACAGCGGATACCGTTATATATACAATAAGAATCTACAATGAAGGTTCAATTGGTGGATATGCGTCAGAAATAAAAGACAATATCCCAGAAGGACTAGAATTCTTACCAGAAAATGATATAAATACAAATTACAATTGGGTAATGTTAGATGAGGATGGAGAGGTTACAAATAACGTTGAAGATGCTGTATCTGTGTCAACAAGTTATCTAGCAAAAAATGAGGATAGAAATAATCTATTACAACCGTTTACTGCTAGCATGACATCACCTAATTATAAAGATGTACAAATAGCATTTAAAGTAATTCAATCAAATACATCAAATTCTGTAATAATAAATACAGCTGAAATAAAAGAAGATACAGACGAAGCAGGAAATGCAATACAGGATGATGATTCAACACCAAATAATAATGTTTCTACGGAAGATGATATTGATATAGAAAAGGTACAATTAGAATATTTTGATTTAGCATTAAGAAAATTTATAACAGCAGTAAATGATGAGCAAGTTACAACAAGAATACCAGTATTTACAACACAATTAGATGATAATAATAATTATATATATGAACATCCAAAAACACCTGTTGATGTAACAAATGGGGATTTAGTAACGTATACAATTAGAATTTTCAATGAGGGTACAAAAGATGGATATGCATCAGAAATAAAGGATAATATTCCTAAAGGATTAGAATTTTTACCTGATAATGAAAATAATAAAAATTATGATTGGAAGATGCTAGATGGAAATGGAATAGAGACATCAGATGTTAAAGAAGCTAAGACTATAGTAACAAAATTCTTATCAAAGGAAGAGGCAGATAATAATATAATTGAATCATTTACGGGAGAAACCCCTTCATTTAAAGATGTACAAGTAGTATTTAAAGTAACAGAACCAAATACATCAAGTAGGATAGTAATTAATACTGCAGAGATTAAAGCAGATACGGATTCATTTGGAGAGGAAGTAATAGATAGGGATTCAATACCAAACAATGATAAATCAACAGAGGACGATATAGATATAGAGAAAGTTAAAGTTAATTTCTTTGATTTAGCACTTAAAAAATGGGTAACAAAAGCCATTGTTATAGAAAATGGAAAAGAGACAGTTACTGAAACTGGACATACAGGAGAGGAAAATCCAGAGCCAGCAGTAAAGGTTGAATTGAAAAAGGCACAAATAAAGAAAGTAGTTGTAAAATTTGCATATAAAGTAAAAGTTACCAATGAGGGACAAATTGCAGGATATGTGAAGGAACTTAAAGACTATATTCCAGGAGGATTGAAGTTTGATAAAGCAGACAATCCATTATGGGAAGAGGTTGAAACAAATGTAATTACGACAGACCAATTAAAGGATACTCTATTACAACCGGGTGAAACAGCAACAGTTGACGTAGTTTTAACTTGGATAAATGGGGCTGATAATATGGGTGAAAAAATAAATATAGCAGAGATAAGTGATGACTATAATGAAAAAGATGCACCTGATATTGATTCTGTACCAAATAACGCAGTAGCAGGAGAAGACGACATAGATGTTGCACCAGTATTACTATCAGTAAAAACAGGTAGTGCACCTAAATTTATTGGAGGATTTACATTATTCTTTGTAATTGTGGGAGCTGGAGTAATTTTAATTAAGAAATATGTAATATAAAGTATAAGAAGGAGATAGAAATGATTTCTATCTTTTTCTTATTATAGGAAATATATTGTATTTTTAAAACAAGGGGAAAATAAAAGGTATTGAAAGAATGCACTATGACTAAAATTTTTAAATTTTGGTCATAGTGCATTTTAAATTATCTATCCTCATTTTCATAATATTTTTGTTCTTTTTTATCTTGTGTAGAAGTTTGTTTAAATTCTTTTTCAAGCTCTCTATCTTTAGATTTTTCTTTGTGAAATTCTTGTTGCTTTGAGAATTCATTTGATGCTGAATTTAACACTCCTCTAGCCATGAGGTTCAAAAATTGCTGTTTACTTTCTATGGAATTATATGTCTCAGGATTAGTTTCAATATAATATTGTATACAATCTTCAAGTGCTAAATCTAAAGCATGTTGAGAATCTTTACCGAGGAATTTATCTTTCTTTAATTCAAGTTTATCAAATTTTAATTCATTAGAATTGTCAGCCTTTTGTATGAAGGATGTTATTTCAGAACAACTGATTGGTTCAGTACTTCTCGTGCCGGATATTTTAAGCATTGGTTGTTTTTCATTTACATTAGAAATAACTGACTTTAATTTATCATTTTCTAAAGTGATATTTTTATCATACAAAACTAAAAAATTACCTCCACCAACATCTATAAACAGATTATCATTTTTTATATTAGAAAGGTCATCGTTAAAATCGATATATTCTGATAGTTCATTTTTTATTTCTTCTGGTATACTGCGAAGGCTCTCATCAGTGCCAGAGTGTCCCATTTCGGTATTTGATAATTTCATAAATGTGGTTGAAAAGAATAGAGAGTTATACTGAGATGGAGACATCTTTTCTAAATTGGACTTAAATAAATTATTAAATTTATTTTTTATATCATTAAACAATTTAACAAACTGATTTGAAGGAGGTTGTATAAGAGATGTATTTGTATTGGTGTTTGTTAATATATAATTATCTAAATATTTTCTAGATAATTGCTTGCTAACAGGTTCACGTATTAAACAATCAATTGCAATATCTATGTCTTTTTTATTTAGAGATACTTTGGATGTAGGGGGATCATTTAAAATATTATCAATTTTTGCAGCCTTTTCCTGAGAAAGTCCGCTGGATTCTAAATCTAAAATTGATTCATCTTGTTTCAATTTGATATTTTTTTCAACTAAATCAGTTACTGTCGAAACAGTTTTTGTTAGAATTTCCTTTATATATTCTTGGTTAAAATTGAAATCATTAGGGAACCTAAAAAATGATAAATAATTTGAGAAACTTTTTTCGATTTTAGCAAGTAGTACATCTTCTTTATTCCCTTCAAAATTATTCTTGGCCATATTTTTTTTTTTTATTTGAGACAATTTTTTCTGCTGTTTGATACATTTCATTGATTCCAGACGTATGTGTAGAATCAATAGCAGCCATTTCTATAGTTAATTTGAGGTTTTCTTCTTTATTAGAAGGATTTGTAAAAGTTTTATTTTCATCTGAATCTAGGACAGAATATATTTTTTCAATATAATGTGTTATTTCATCTTGTGTGCTGTTTTCAATAATAAATAAAAACTCATCTCCACCTATTCTTGATATTTTACAATTTTCAGGTAGTTGTTCTTTTATTAATGTCATAGCACTAATAATTGCACTATCCCCAGCTTCATCGCCAAATAATTTATTTATTCTACCTAATTTATTAAAATCTCCAAAGATTACCGAATAAGGTTCGCTTTTTTCTAGATTAGTATTATCACGATATTTATTAAATAGTATACTACTTAAGTATTGTCTAGAATAGACATCTAAATCACTTAACTTTGAATCATACGTAAATTTCTGCAAAATCGACATTTTTTTGTCATTTATTTTTCCCATTATTTTTATCTCTCTTTCGTAATTATTATTATATAATAAGTATAACAGATAATAAATTAAATTTCAATAAAATTTTACAAAAAAAATAAATACAAAAATTTGACAAATTTTGAAAAAAAGTGTATACTGTGTCCAACAGAGAAAAAGTTTAACAAAAACAAATCAGTACGGCGAGAGGAGACGGGTATCATGAGATATATTAAGAAAGCAACGTATGTAGTAATAATGTTGATGCTTGTAACGATATTAAAAGGCAGAGTATATGCTTCAACAGGAAAAGTAATAACAGATACTTTAAAATTAAGAAAGGGTCCAACGATTGAGTCTATAGTATTAGATTTGATATCTATGGGTGATAATTTAGAAGTACTTGAGAAAGATGGCGACTGGTATAAGGTGAAATTTAACGATAAAGAGGGATATGTAAGTGCAGAATTTCTTGAATTACAAGATGATGATGAGGAAACTAGAGAAATATTGCAGGAAGAAGAAATTATAGAAAATGTTCCCGATAATCAATCAGCAGAAGTTGACAAAGTGCCTGTAGAGGAAGATGCAATAGAAGAGGATGTTATTGATCAAAAACATGGAGTAGTTTTAGAAAGAACTTCAGTGTATATTACACCACTTATTAATTCAACAGGTTTAAAAACAATAGATAAGGATACTGAAATAGAAATAATATCTAAAACTAATAATTGGATGTATATAAAAACTCAAGACTCAATGGGATGGATTATTTCAAATAAAGTAGATTTAAAAAAGGTTACAATGGACGAAAATCAAGAAAATGTAACAGAGCAAACTAATCAAGATGAACAAAATGAGGAAATTGGGGAAGACACAATTTTTAAGACCACAAAAAAAGCATACATTAAGGATAGTGTGGTAAATGTCAGAAAAGAAGCATCAAAAACATCTGAAAAAGTTATGACTTTACTCCAAAATACAGAAATAACATTAGTCGGAGAAAACGGAGATTGGTATAAAATAAAGACAACAAAGAAAGAGGGATATATACTTAAATCTTTAGTATCTGAAACAAAAATTGAGGTTACAACAAGACAGATGGAAGAGGAAAGAATAGGGGATGTATCAACAGCAAGTGTAACGGGAGAAAATTTAGTTGAGTATGCTAAGCAATTTTTAGGTTGTAGATATGTATATGGTGCATCAGGACCAAATACCTTTGATTGTTCAGGTTTTACAATGTTTATTTATAAAAAATTTGGATATAATTTATCACGTACAGCCACTTCACAATCAAAAGAGGGAGTGAGCGTGTCAAAAGAAAATTTAAAACAGGGAGATTTAGTAGTATTTTATGATACAGGAATAACTAAAATTGGCCATATAGGTATATACATTGGTGGAGGAAAATTTATTCATGCATCTTCATCTACTGGACTTAAATGTTTAGTTACAGGGAAATCTGGAAATATTGTAAAGGTATCAGATTTAACATCGGGTGGGTATCTAAGGAGATACCATTCGGCAGTTAGAATTATAAAATAATTATAGGGGCAAGAAATGGAGGTATAGATTGAAAAGACCTTTGGTTATTGTCGCTGTAGGAATAATAATAGGAATTTTATGGGAGCTATACTTTAGTAAAAGTGTGCTCCTTTTGCTTTGTATGGTAGGGATAGCAAAATTTGCACTATTGTTAATAAAAAAATATAGGAGGTATATAGAGTTTTTTCTACCCTTTAAAATTTTTTTTATATTTATAATAGGTGTAGTTATTGGTAGTTTTAGTTTGAATAGCGAAAAAAATGTAATTGAAACAATAGAAAAAAACAAATGGGATACAGAAATAAATGCAACGGTGATTTCGGATGTGAAAACGGGTGATTACAAAGATACATATATAGTGCAAATAGAAGATGAAAATTTTAGAAATGTCCATTTTTTATTAAATATTAAAAAACAGGATATAAAGTATAAATATGGGGACTTATTACAAATAAGGGGGGAGTATAAAAAACCAACTGGAAAAAGAAATTTTGGGGGATACAATTATTATAATTATCTTTTATCAACAAATATAAAAGGAATCATCGAAGATGTACAGAATGTCGAGGTTTTAAGACAAGAAAATTTAGATAAGTTTAGTTTAACAGTAAATAAATTTACATCAAATATCAAACAGAGAATAAAAACTTTTTTAAAAGGTGATAATGCAGAATTGTTTATAAGTCTGATATTGGCTGACAAAACAAATTTAAATGATGAAATTCAAGAAAATTTCAAACAAAGTAATTTATCACATATATTAGCGGTTTCAGGGATGCATGTTGCATATATTATTACAATTATGACGTTTATACTAAATCAGGTAATACATAAAAGGTATCTAAAAATTATTTTGGTTTTTATTCTTGTAATATATATGCAAATGACAAATTATATCCCTTCTGTTGTAAGGGCGGGAATCATGTCAATCGTATCATTAATTGCAGGAATTATTCTTAAAAGAGATGATATAAAAAATAATATAGCCGTATCAATGATTATTATACTACTATATAATCCATATTGTATACGTAATTTAGGATTACAATTATCGTATATAGGGGTGATTAGTATTATGATGTACCAAGGGTTGATGGGTAAATTTTTGAAACAATGCTTCAGAGTGGAGAAAATAAAAAATAAGACACTAGTTAAAATCACAAAATACATTAGTAGCACAATACAAGTGACTTTGGCAGCAAATATTTTAATTCTCCCAATATTATTGTATAACTTTAATAGCATACCTATTAATTTTTTAATTTCGAATATTTTAGTTACGCCTATAATTGCATTTATAATTGGTTTTGGAATTATAACTATAATCATTTCATTCTTTTTTCCACAAATGGCCATAATATGTGGAAAACTGTTAAATTTTTCTATTAATATCATAAATATAATTACAGAAAATATTTCAAAGATTGAGAATAAAATAATAATTACCCCTCTAATAGTTAGTATACTTTTATATTATATAGCAGTATTGACTTTTTGGTCTTTTCTTGTATTAAAAAACAAGAAAAGAAAGTATACAATAGAAGAAAACTTCTTAAGTAGTTTTATTAAATTAGTGTGTTGGCTAAAGAAAAAAGGGATAGCGATTATCCTAATCATTATAATACCTTTGGGGATGGTTTTAAATAATATACCTAAAACGTTTAAGGTATATTTTGTAGATGTTGGACAGGGGGATTGTACTCTTATTCAAACTTCTATGGATAAAAAAATTTTAATAGATGGTGGCGGAAGTGAATTTTCAAATTATGATGTAGGGGAAAAAATTCTTGTTCCTTATTTACTAGATAGGAGAGTAAAAAAAATAGATTTTGTTATGATATCACATTTTGATAGTGACCATGTCCAAGGGATTTTCAAAGTAATGGAAAATTTTGAAGTAGGGAAAATTTTAATATCTAAGCAACCAGAGAGTTCGGAAAATTTTGAAAGGTTTTTAGAGATTGCTAACAAGGAAAAGATTGAAATTATTCAAGTAAATAAGGGGGATAAAGTTTTAATAGATAAAGATACATATTTTAAAATTTTGTGGCCTGATAAAAATAATTTTATAGAAGAAAACCCGCTAAACAATAATTCTATTGTTGCTAAATTAATTCATTTAAATTTTTCTATGTTATTTACAGGAGATATTGAAGAAATTGCAGAGAAACAATTGTTAAAGTACTATGATAAAGAATTAAAATCCACAGTTTTGAAAGTTGCGCATCACGGTTCAAAAACCTCATCAACACATGATTTTTTAGTTAAAGTAAATCCAGAAGTAGCTGTAATAGGAGTTGGCGAAAAAAATACTTTTGGACACCCAAATGATGTGGTTTTGCAGAGGTTAATTGATATGAATGTTGAAATACATAGGACAGATAAAATGGGCGAAGGAACTATTGACAGAATAGTTTAAAGATAGTATAATGTGAATATCTTAGATTTGTATAAGAATTTTGTGAAAATAAATATTATTTTTAAATTTCTTAAAAATAAAAGATATATTGAAAAAAGTTATTTACAAGAGAGTTATATATATGAAATAATTAGAGGAAGCTAAATATAGAATATTAGATTTAAGCATAATAGCAAATTATTTTAGGTACTACTAGATTAATTAATATTCACATAAACGAGAAGGGAGAGTATGTTTATTTATAAAAAATACTTCATACAAAAATAAAATATGTCAAAAAAAAGTGTTTCAATAAATTATTTTTATAATTTATTTTATCAAATTTTAGTGATTGTACTTCCATTAATAACAACTCCATATTTATCAAGAACATTGGGGGCTGAAGCCATTGGAACATATAGCTTTACACTTTCAATCGTAACTTATTTTGTTCTGTTTGGGTCTTTAGGGGTTGCTATTTATGGACAGCGAGAAATTGCATATGTTCAGGATAATAAAAAGAGCAAAACTAGTATCTTTTGGGAGATATTTCTCTTGCGTTTAATTACAATGGTAATTTCAATGATAATTTATTATTTAATATATGGAATAAAAGGTAACTATGTAATATATTATAGAATTCTAATTATTGAATTAATAAATCAAGCTGTAGATATTAGTTGGTTTTTCCAAGGATTAGAGGAATTTAAAAAAACAGTAATAAGAAATTCAGCTGTCAAGTTACTCTTTGTTGCTTCAGTGTTTTTATTTATTAAAACACCAAATGATTTAATTAAATATATTTTAATTGTTTCTCTAGCAAATTTGTTTGGAAATGTATCTTTGTGGTTATATTTACCTAAATATCTAAACAAGATAAAATTGAAGGAATTAAATATAATTAAGCATTTTAAACCAATAATTATTTTATTTATTCCTCAAATTGCAATACAATTATATACTGTAATGGATAGAACAATGATTGGAATGATATGTCCGGATATAGAAGAGGTAGGATTTTACGAACAAGCTCAAAAGATTGTAAAACTATTATTAACAATTGTTACTTCCTTAGGTACAGTTATGATTCCAAGGATGGCTCATACTTTATCGAAGGATGATCAATTTATGGTTAAAGAATATATAAAAAAATCATTTAGTTTTGTAGTATTTCTAGCTTTTCCAATATGTGTGGGAATTTGCTTGATTGCAAAAGAATTTGTACCAATATTTTTTGGAGAAGGCTATGATCAAGTTATAATATTGATTCAGGTTATCTCACCAATTATCCTTTTTATTGGAATTAGTAATTTGATAGGAAATCAATATTTATTACCAGCTAGAAAACAAAAAGAATTTACAATATCAGTTACTTGTGGAGCAGTTGTTAATATGATTTTAAATTATTTCTTAATTAAGGAATTTGCGGCTATGGGGGCTTCAATTGCGACTGTTATTGCAGAATTTGTAGTTGTTGCAATACAATCCTATTATATATATAAAATTATAAATATAAAAGAAATTTTCGATATTGCAAGAAATAATATTATTGCAACGATAGTAATGTTCTTTGTTGTAGTTATATTAAACAAAATTGTTGGATTAACAGAAATTGCATGTGTAGTATTCAAAACTGTGATAGGCGTTCTATCTTATATAGGAATGTTGTTCTTATTAAAAGATGAATTTGTAAATACCCTAGTAGATAAAGTTTTAACATTTTTACATATAAAAAATAAATTAAATAAAATTTAATTTAGAAAAAAATTTATTAAAATAAAGGAGAGTAAAAAATGGCAAAGGTTACGATTATTGTTCCCATTTATAATGTTGAAAAATATTTAAGAAAATGTTTAGATAGTTTAATAAATCAAAAATTCAAGGATATTGAGATTTGGGCTATTAGTGATGGCTCACCGGATAATAGTGTGGACATTATAAAGGAATATCAAGAGAGAGATAGCAGAGTTAAATGTATAGAAAAAGAAAATGGTGGATATGGATCTGTATTAGAATATGCAATACAAAATATAACTACCCCATATTTTTTAATATGTGACCCAGATGATTGGATTAGTGAGGACGCTGTTGAAGTATTATATAATACAATGATAGATAACAATTTAGATTTTGTTAGAGCATCTTATTATAATGTATACTCAAATAATATGGAGATGATTCCTCAAGAGGGATTCTCTTATCCCGATATATTTAAACCAGAGGAAAAAAAAGTTTATAGCGGTGATGATGCAAAGATGTTTTTATTTATGTCAGATAGTCCACATTCCAAAATGTTTAAAACTGAGATTGCAAAAACAATTGAATTTCCTCATCATGTTAGTTTTACAGATGGAATTTTATATAAAATGTATATATCTAAAGCAGATAAAGTGATGTTTATTAATAAATTGTTATCATATTATTTGATAGACAGAGAAGGAAATACCTTCACAGATATAAAACCTAAGATTGCAGATCAACATTTTATTGTTTTTCAATCAATCTTTGATCAATACGATAAGTGTGAACAAAAGACTGATTTATTGTGTTTCAGAAATTTTTTGCAATGTAAATACGTTAATATAGAAATAGCAAGAATTAGAGAAAAAGATGTATATAACAATAAAAAACAAATTATATATAAAATGTATAAAAAATGTCGAAAATATAATAAACAAATAAATAAATGCTTATTATTGGAATCAAATAAAGAGAGGTTGGCATATAGACTTTTATTAAATCCTATTACATCAAAGATAGCATTTGAATATTTTTCTAATAAAATATGGAAAGAGCAAAATCATAAATAAGGGATATAGTTAAAAAATTAATAAATACAAGGTAGGGGATAAAAATGAAATATGATTATTTAATAGTCGGTTCTGGTTTATATGGAGCAATATTTGCTTATGAGGCAAACAAGAGAGGAAAAAAATGCTTAGTAATTGATAAACGTCCAAACATTGGAGGAAATATATATACGGAAGAACAAAATGGGATTAATGTCCATAAATATGGGGCACATATATTTCACACTAGCAATGGGGAAGTTTGGCAATATATTAATAACTTTGCAAATTTTAATAGGTATACGAATTCTCCTGTAGCTATATATAAAAATGAACTATATAATCTACCATTTAATATGAACACTTTTAATGAATTATGGGGAGTAATTACACCAGCGGAGGCAAAATTAAAAATAGAAGAAGAGAAAAAAGAATCTGGGATAGTAGAACCAAAGAACCTAGAGGAACAAGCAATTAGTTTAGTTGGAAAGACCATATATGAAAAACTAGTAAAAGGTTATACTGAAAAACAGTGGGGAAAGAGAGCAACGGAATTACCTAGTTTTATTATTAAGAGATTGCCAGTAAGATTTGTTTATGATAATAATTATTTTAATGATATATATCAAGGAATTCCAATTGGTGGATATACAAAGATAATTGAAAAAATGTTAAAAAATATTGAGGTAAAGTTAAACTGTAATTTTTTTAAAAATAGAGAAATGTTTGAAAATATAGCTGATAAGATTGTATTTACGGGTCCTATAGATGAATATTTTAATTTTAGGTTTGGAAAATTAGAGTATAGAAGCCTAAAATTTGAAACAGAAGTATTAGATGAGGAAAATCATCAGGGAAATGCCGTTGTAAATTATACCGAATTTGAAATCCCTTATACTAGAATAATAGAACATAAGCATTTTGAATATGGAAAGAATTTAGGTAAAGAAATGGAAGAGCAATATAAAAATAAAACAATTATTACTAGAGAATATCCAGATAAATGGGAATTAGGAAAAGAACCATATTATCCATTAAATAATGAAAAGAATAATGCTTTATATGAAAAATATAATGAATTAGCTAAAAATAGTAAAAGTATAATCTTTGGAGGACGATTAGGACAATACAAATATTATGATATGGATAAGGTTATAGAATCAGCGTTACAAGCTGTTAATACTGAATTTAAATAGAATTATTTAAATATGAGGGGGAGCGAAAAACGTTTTGGAAAGTATAAAATTAAGTATTATTATTACTGTTTTTAATAGAGAAAAATATATTGCTAATTGTATTGAAAGTTTATTAAAACAAGATTTATCAAATTACGAAATTATTATCATTGACGATGGAAGCACTGATAATTCTAAAGATATTATTGAAAATTATATAAGACAATATGGCAGAAAGATTATATATAAATATAAAGAAAATGGGGGAATATCTAGTGCGAGGAATTTAGGATTAGATATTTCAAACGGTGAGTTTATCACGTATGTTGATTCAGATGATTATATTAGTGAGAATGTATATAAAGGTGTATATGAATTTGCTAAAAATAATAATGCGGATATTGTTATATATGATGTAGCACAAGTTGATGGATTAAAAAAGGTTGTAAATGAGGCTTTAAAAGGGTACAATCAGGGAGAAATCTCGAGAGAAGAATATATTTTATCAATGCCTTCTCCTTGTAATAAAATAATAAAAAAAGAAGTTTGGGATAAATCAAAACTAAAATTTCCATTGGGAATTTGTTATGAAGATTTTGCAACTATGCCAGCATTAGGACAGTATGCTGATAAGATATATTATTATAAAAAAGTTATATATAATTATTTTCAATCAAACAATTCTATAATGCGACAGGACGTTTTTAAGAATAGATATTACGATATATTTAAAGCAGTGGAAGTTTTAAAAAATAATATTACAGACCAAAGGTATTTTGAAAGTTTAGAGTGTATAGTTTGTAAAAATTTATTAGTCGAATTTTCACTAGTGTTTTATAAATTTGATAGATACAGGGATATTGATAGAATAGTAGATATTATAAAAATAGATTTTCCAAACTGGGAGAAAAATAGGTATTTTAAAAGGGAAAGTAAGAAAATGATATTTTATGCAAAAGTATTTTATCATAAACGATATAAAGTGTTAAAGATGTTACAAAAAGTAAAAAATAAAATTTTAAATAGAGTATGATTAGGGGAGAATAAAATGAGAGAAAAAATGAAAAAAATAAAACTAGAATATTGGATAATGGCATTTTTTATATTACAACCATTTATTGATATATATAAAACTTTTTTTGCAGATACAATTAGTGTTTGTGGTTTTGCTTTAGAGGAAATAATTAATATTATGTTTGTGGCAGTTATTTTTATAATGGTAGTTATTAAAATGATAAAGGAAAAATTAAAATTTAAACAATGGATTGGATATATAATTTATTGTATTATTTTAGGCATTTATTTAATTTTGCATTGTTTAAATACAATTAAGTTTAATGGACAAGTATATGAATTAGCTAATACAAATTTTATATCTGAAGCATATAGTGTAGTTAGACTTTATATAATGCCTTTATTATTAGCGTTTGCGATATATAATTCAAATATAAATAGTAAGCAATTTCGCAGAATGATTGGGATTGTTGTTTTAACTTTTTCATCAATTATTATAATTACTAATATATTAAAAATTTCTTTTATCTCATACTCAAAAGATTATTCATTTATAAAGGGAAATATTTTTTCATGGTTTGGGATTGATAGTATAGAAAATATTACAACATATACGTCAAGAGGTTGGTTTAATTTAGCTAACGAAATAGGTGCATTATTATTTGCAATGGCGCCTATAATGATTTCATATGCAATAAAAGAAAATAAAATTAAAAATTATATTCTTGTATTTTTACAAGCATTAGCTATGTTAATGCTTGGTACAAAGATAGCGGCTTTGGGAATTATTTTAGTTTTAGTAGTTATGATATTCTCAACATTATTCTTATTTATTGTAAAATTGGATAGAAGAATAAAATTGTATATATCAATACCTAGTTTAATACTTATAATGCTAATAGGGATGATTTTTTATAGTGTGTCACCTACTAAAAGAAAAAATTCATCAGAGAAAAAAGATAGAATTCAGTTAGCCAATAATGTTTTAACCGATGAGGAAAAACAAAAGAATTTAGGTGAAATTGAAAAATTTAAAGGTGATGGAGATAATGATTTTGAAATTTATGTAAGGGATAATATGAAAGAACATTATCTTAGCGAGGAATATTTGCAGATATATCCAGTTAACAACGATAAAGATTTTTGGATGGAGATAATGTGTAGAGATATTATTTTAAATGTAGATAATAGAAACTTTAAAATAGAAATGGTAAATAGAATTATTGAGAATAACAGCAATTCATTAGATAAATTTTTAGGAATAGGATTTACAACTAATGTTCCATATACAGAAAGAGATTATTATTATCAATATTTTATATATGGGGCAGTTGGGGCACTATTATTAATCGGACCATATATTTTACTTACTATTTATGCTGGAATAAAAACATTAATGAAAAATAAAAAATATTTTAATATTGAAACAACTGGGTTAATAGTTGCTCTAGGGTGTTATTTTGGAACAGCATATTATGCTGGTCATGTATTTGGAAAATTAATTAATATGTATTTTATGGCATTATATATAGCTATGCTATTAAAAACAGTTAATGATAAAATGAAAGAATAATTTTGTAATAGGAGATTATAGTATGAAAAAGATAAGCGTTATAATACCTGTTTATAATGTTCAAAAATATATCAAGGAATGTCTAGAGTCAATAGTTAATCAAACAATTAGGGACGATATCGAGGCAATTATTGTTAATGATGGTAGTTCTGATCAGAGTCAGGAAATTATTGATGAGTATGTAAAGAAGTATCCATATTTATTTAAAAGTTATATTAAAGAAAATGGAGGATTGGGTGATGCCCGAAATTATGGATTGAAATATGCAACAGGAGAGTATATAACTTTTGTAGATGGAGATGATTTTGTAAAGAAAGAGACATATGAAAAAGTGTATAATGAAGCTAAACACAATGACTTAGACATTGTAATGTTTGATATATCAATGTATTATAAAAATGGTAGAATACAGATTCTTAAGGCAGAAAATAATAATATTAAAGAAAATGAAAATTTAAATAACTTATTTGTTATATCAAATCCTTCTGCTTGCAATAAGATTTTTAAGAGAGAACTATGGGAAAACTATCAATTTCCTAAAAGATTATGGTATGAAGATTTATATACTATACCTATTTTGGTAAAGAAAGTGCAGAAAGTAGGGTGGATTAAGGAACCATTTTATATGTATAGACAAAGAGAAAATTCAATAATGCAAACTAAACCTAGATATACTGATAAGTTGAAAGATATTTTTGAAGTTATAAATAAAATAAATAAGGAATTAAAATGTACAAAATATTATTCTGAAGTAGAATTTTTAAACATTGAACATTTAATGCATGGATCGAGCTTAAGGTTTATTAATTATGATGAAGGCAAAAAAGAAATTAAAAATATTTCTAAAAAAATGAAAGAAAATTTTCCAAATTGGAGAAATAATAAGTATTATAAAATGCAAAATGTTAAATATAAGATAATGTGTAACTTAGTATGTCTTAGACAAATTTGGATTTTAGAAAAAATATTAAAAAAATGAAGGGGAATATTGCTTTGAAAAATGTATTAATTGTTGTAGATAATTTAGTGATGGGTGGAGTTACAAAGGTACTTGTTGACTTTTTGAAAGAAGTTAATTTTACAAAATATAAAGTTGACCTGTGTATATTACATTACTATAAGGATATGAGTGTTGAAATTCCAAAAGAAGTGAAAATAATTGAAGGGACAGATTTTTTTTGCGTTGTGGATGAAAGATTTTCAGATTTAAAGAAAAATGGGAAATTGTTGAAAATAATAAAGAAGATACTTTTTGCTATTTATATTAAAACAGGAATTATTTCATTTAAAATAAAACAACAGAGAAGAGTAATGTTTAAGAGAGATTATGATGTAGAGATTGCTTTTAATGATGGGTTCTCTCAAATTTTTACAGCAAATGGTGATACTAAAAAGAAAATTGCTTGGTTACATTCAGATTTAAGAGTTAAGAATTATTCCGCGAATTATTATAATATTTTAAAAAAATCAATATTAAAATTTGATTTAGGATTAGGAGTTTCTAACGAAGTGTGTGAGTCTTATAGAGAAGTATATAGTATGAAAAATCTCACGACCATTGAAAATTTTGTTGATTATAAATCTATAATTGAAAAATCAAATGAAAAATTGGATTTTAATTTTGATGAAAATACTTTTAATATGATATCAGTGGGAAGATTAGATTATCCTAAAAATTATGACAGACTAATAAGAGTACATAAAAAATTAATTGATAATAATTATAAAGTTAAAACATACATAGTAGGAGAAGGGAATGAAAGAGAAAAGTTACAAAATCTAATTAGAGAATTAGGAGTGGACGAGACGTTCTTTTTATTGGGGAGAAAAGATAATCCTTATAAGTATGTTAAAAGAGCAGATTTATTTGTATTATCGTCAAGATATGAAGGATTGCCTACTGTTATAACAGAAGCAATGATTTTAAAGGTGCCATGTATATCTACAAAAGTGGCAGGGGTGCAAAGACAATTACAGGAATTATATGGATTGGTTGTTGAGAATTCTGAAGATGCATTATATAATGGAATTTCTCAGTTACTACAAGGTAATAATGGATTATTAAAAAAATATAAACAGAATTTAGAAAATTATGAATTCAATAACAATGAAGCCTTAAAAAAAATAGACCAAGTTTTTGGAGATGAGATTAAAAATGAAGATTAGTATTATTATTCCTGTATACAATACAGAAAAATATTTAAGAAAATGTCTAGATAGTGTAATTAATCAAAATTATAATAATTATGAGATTATTATTGTAAATGATGAAAGTACAGATGGTTCACAGAAAATAATAGATGAATATGAAAAAAGATATTCTCAGAAAATTAAAGCATTCTTTAAAAAAAATGAGGGTATATCTGAAGCAAGAAATTTTGGAGTTTCTAAAGCACGAGGTGATTATATAACTTTTGTTGATAGTGATGACTACATAGATTGCAATATGTTAAGTAAAATGAGTGAAAAGGCTGAAGAAAAGAATTTTGATATTGTATTATCTAATTTAAAGTATGTATATCCAAAAAAAGAAGTAGTTGTTTCTTCGGGTATTAAAAAGGATATATTCGGAAAAGAATTAAAAGGTGAGATAATAAATATCTTACCTGCTATGTGTGGTAAATTGATAAAAAAAGAAATGTTTGAGGATTTAAAATTCAAAAAAAATATATGGTTTGAAGATTTGGAAATATATTTTAGAATGTATACTAAAATTAAATCAGTTGGAGTAATTGATAAGGCTTATTACAATTATATTCAAAGAATAAATTCAATAACATATACCTACAATGAAAAGTTATATGATTTAATAAATAATTGGGAAGATATAATTGATTTTTATATTAAAGAAAATATATTTAACGAATATAAGGAAGAATTAGAGTATTCCTATGTTAGGTATGCATTTGCTACATTTATTAAAAGGTTAGCAAAATCCAAAGATAAGGAGAAATTTAATATTGGGGTTATTTATGCAATTGAAAAAGTAAAATTAGTTTTCCCGAATTATAAAAGAAATAAATATATAAATAGGAAAGGATTAAAAAACCTTTATTTGAAATTTTTTAATAAGAGTATTGCCAAGATAATTTATGCATTAGAAAAGAATAAATTGAATTAGAGATAAAATTTATAGAATAGAAAAAAAGTAAATATAGTTATAAATATACAAATTACTATTAGTAATGTATTAAATAATAAAATTAAGTGTAGGGGGAAAAATATGGATCAGATTAATCAATCGGAGGCTGGAAAAAATCTAGGTATAGTTTCCACAATTAAAGAAAAATTTAATAAAACTGAAAATTTACTAGATAAGATATTGGTTAATATAGTATTATTATATTTATTTATTCCAATTGAGATATTTTTTATAGGTTTTTTGAGATGGTATTATTCTTTAGTACTAACAGTTATAATGATATATGTTTTTTGCAAAATAAGCAAAAGTATTAAATATAAAAAGATTGAAATAAATAGTAAGATAAAGACTATTTTAATCATATCACTCATATTAATATGGGTTGCATTTTCTGGTATTGGTGGTTTTTCATATCAAAATGATGATTATATAGTAAGAAATCCTGTATTTAATGATTTAATGAGTTATGATTGGCCTGTACATTATAATTTTGAGAATGCTCCAGAAGAAATAACAGACGTAGTTGGGAATGGAGAGGTTTCGTTTTCTTATTATTTTATATTTTGGCTACCAGCGGCGTTGATAGGAAAGGTATTAGGTTATGGAATTGCACAAATATGCTTATATTTATGGTCAGCTTTAGGTATTGGATTAATTGTGTATTTAATAAAAAGAGCCACTTCAATTAATGGTATTTTGATAATATTGGGGATGATAATGTTTAGTGGAATGGATGTCGTAGGAACTCTTATTTCAAAGAAGGAATTTGGATTAGGTTTACATCTAGAATGGTGGAACACGACCTTTCAGTATTCTTCAATAACGACATGTTTATACTGGGTATTTAATCAAGCAATACCAATATGGATTATAACAAGTTTAATTTTAAATTTGAATAATAATAAAAGTAATTTAGCTATTGGTTCACTAGCATTTGCATATTCTCCTTTTGCAATATTTGGAATGATACCAGTAATGATAATCTCAATATTTAAAAAATACGAAAAAGAAAAAAAATCTTTTATAATAAGAATAAAAGAAACAATAACTTCACAAAATATATTAATTCCTATAATTATAATTATCATTTTTGGTGCATTTTTTATTTCTAGTGGGGATAAGATTACCGTAAATGGGTGGTCCTTTGCAGGAATCAACTCAATTAGTGGGGCAATAAATTATATAAAAAAATATATGTTATCTATTTTTTTAGAATTTGGAATATACGCTTTATTAATATTTAGGGAAAGAAAAAAAGATTTATTCTACTTAACATCAATAGTTTTGTTAACATTAATACCACTTTATATAATGACACCAGCTAATGATTTCGTAATGAGAGGCTCTATGTCTTTACTTTTTATTCTTATGGTTGAAATATTGTATTATTTGCAATACTCAAAGGAAATTATTAAGAAATATTTATTGATAACGCTATTAGTCTTGGGTATGATAACACCATTTAATGAAATATATAGAAGTATAACTAATACAGTTGAACAAACAAATATAATAAAAAAGGATACTAGTTTTGGAATTTTAGATAAAATAGATATTGAAAATTTAGCGTTATACGATAGACAATTCTTTATACATAATTATGAGAATACTTTTTTCTTTAAATATTTAGCAAAATAATAGAAAAGTTCAATTATTTAAAATTAAGAAAATTGATGATTTAAAGATTTGGAAATATAATTATAAATTGGATTAGAGGTAAAAAATATGGAATTTATAAAAAAAATGATAAAAAAATATAGAGAAGTGATAATGTACGGAATATTTGGAGTTCTTACAACCGTTGTAAATTATTTAACTTATTATCTTGTTTCAAGATTATGTGGGTTAGGAATAAATGTGAGTAACATTATAGCATGGGTTATATCTGTTGCTTTTGCTTACATTACAAATAAAATATGGGTGTTTGAAAGTAAGGATAATAGTATAACAAATATATTAGAAGAGATTATTAAATTTATTGGAGCTAGGGTTTTTTCCTTATTATTAGAATTAGTGATTATGAACGTTTTTGTAGGTATAATGGGAATGAATGACTTAATTATTAAAATAATTGCAAATATTATTGTTATAATTATTAATTATGTTCTTAGTAAATTTATGATATTTAAAAAGAATAAAGAATAGAGGGGTAAAATGAAAAAAGTAATGTTTATATCAAGCATTGGGGGACATTTTACAGAATTAATGCAATTTAAAGGCTTGTTTAAGAAATATGATTATCATATAGTAACTGAAGAAGTTGAAATAAATGAAGGATTAAAGGATAAATATGGTGATAAAGTTGATTATTTAGTATATGGAACTAGAAAAAACTTAATATCATATTTATTTAAGTTTACTTATAATATTTTCAAAAGCTTATATATTTTTATAAAAGTAAAACCAAAGGTAATTGTTACAACAGGAACACACACAGCAGTTCCTATGTGCTATATTGCGAAACTTTTTGGAGCAAAGGTAATTTACATTGAGACATATGCTAATAGAACAACTAAAACAGTGGCAGGAAGAATTATTTATCCCATAGCAGATACTTTTGTTGTTCAATGGAAAGAGTTATTAGAATTGTATCCTAAAGCTGAATATTGGGGGGGGGTATTTTAATGATTTTTGTTATATTAGGTACGCAGGATAAACCCTTTTTTAGATTAGTTAAGGAAATAGAAAAACAAGTTATTGAAAAAAAGATAAATGAAGAAGTTGTAGTTCAGGCAGGTATAACAGAGTATAAGTCTAAGTATATAAAGATGGCTAATTTTATGCCTATGGACGAATTTGAAAAAAATATTAATGACGCTAGGATAATTATAACACATGCTGGAGTAGGTTCAATTATTACGGCTTTGAAAGCAAATAAAAAAATTATTGCAGTTCCAAGGTTAAAAAAATATGGTGAACACGTAAATGATCATCAATTACAAATTGCAAATACCTTTGAAAACGCAGGATATTTATTAGTGGTAAATGATACTGACAATTTTGAAAATGTATTGAAAAGGATAGAAGATTTTAAGCCGGATGTATTTATTACTAATCAAGACAAATTTGTAAATAGGTTGGAAAATAGGATAGATAAATATTTAAATAAAAAAGTTAGAGAAATTCCCTAAAAAATGTATAAAAAAAATATTGCTGTAAATAATAAATACATAAAGGTTCAAGGAAAGGAAGGATAATTATGGCAAATTTAAGTCAAGTGGAATTACAAAATTTAAGACATTTAATAGGTGCACATGAAACATCTTATGAAAAATTAAATACGTATGCATCACAGGCGGTTGATCCACAAATTAAGCAAATGTTTACAAAATCAGCACAGGACGCTATGAACACAAAACAGAAATTAATGTCATTTTTAAATGGTTAAGGGGGAATTGAAGAATGGAAGAAAAAACAATGGTTAACGACATATTAAATGGAGTTAAAGCAGAACTTACAACTTATCAAGGAGTAATATCAGAAGCGGAGAATACTAATTTGAGACAGACAATACAACAAATAAGAAATAATTCAGAAAATTTTCAATATGAATTATTTAAAGTAGCTCAATCAAAGGGATATTACAAACCAGCAACACAGGCAACTGTAACAGAAATTCAAACAGTGAAAACAGAGTTACAACAATAAAACGATTAGCGAGTAAATAATTACTTATTTACCCGCTACTTTTTTACTTCTAACAAAAAAAGGTTACAGGTTAAGGATTTTAATGCCTAAAATGTGGAAAATGATTCATATATATGTATTAATCCGCCACATCTTGCTTGGTGTTTATATATTTTTTTCTTAACCTCCTCCTACTTTGTTTTAGAGTCATTTTTTCTAAAACCCTTAACCTGTAACAAAAAAAGTAAAAAATGTCGAAAAAAGACTTGATAAAATTCCCAAAAAGTGTTATCATAGGGATATTAACGTGTAACTATAAATATTTTCAAAAATTTGGAGGTGTTTTTATGAAGAGTGTAGGAGCTTTAAATAAGGCAATAAAAAAAATGAAAAAAGGACAGTATACTTTGCAGGAACTTGGATTGACTGAAGAAGATATTAATGTACTTTCGAATAATTATAATATTAAAAATCAGTATGATATTATAAAAAATAAAAGAGTATATTATATTGTAGAGAAAGACGATTTGGCATACATTGTAATTTCAGGTATGGAAAAGAACAAGAGACAAGAGATAAAAATAATGCAATTAGGGGATATTCATGCAGGTAATAAGTTTTTTGATGCAGAAGGTTTAAGGCGGACATTGAAGACAGCAGTAGATAAGGGTGTAAAGTATGTACATATTGCAGGAGATTTAATAGATGGTCATAATATGTTTAGAGGGCAGAATTTTGAACTTGATGAAATAACGGCTGAGGGGCAAATAAATCTACTAATAAATATATTTCTTGACTACGACTTGTATTATATAGCAACAAAAGGCAATCACGACAATAGTTTTTGTATTGATGGAAGTTACAATCCTTTAAAGGTATTAGAATTAAGAATGATAGAAAAGGGTGGACACTTTACTTACTTAGATTCCTATGAGGGGAATATAGTTCACTGTGGAGTTATTTTTAGATTAATACATTTAGCGGGGGCAAACTCTAGATCAAAATCTTACAAGGTTCAAACTTTTATCGATAATACTCTGGAAAGTAGTGGTAATGATTGCATTTTAGGAGATAAGCAATATAACATTAGAAGTGTACAAGCAGGGCATTTTCATACATTATATTCATTCTGTATCTATGGTATAGATGCAGGAACAACTGGTAATTTTAAATATGATTCAGGATATGTAACTAGAATGGGGACCAAGGTAACAACAGGCTCAATTTATAAAAGATTTGTATTCAAAAACGGACAAATAATAGAGGAAGAACAGGAATATATCTTTTAAAAAGGAGGAGAGTATATGTTAGGTATTGATTTAAATTCAACTAGAGTAAAAAGCGCATTAAAAAAGATGTTTAAAGAGGGCGCAACATTGGATAAACTCAAAATTTCTTTAGATGAGATAGAGGCGTTGAAGCAATATGGACTAAAAGTAGAAAGTTTTACAGGAACAGACTTCTATTACATAAATACTACTTCGGATGCAAATTTTATTCACAAAAGTGATAAGTCTAAAATAGTAATTACTGAAAAATGGCTTGAGATATCAGATTTGTGGGTAGGGAGTATGTTTTTTGATGAAGCATCATTAAGATACATGCTAAAAGAAGCTACTGAAAATAAATTCTACGATGTTTATATTGCCGGAAACTTAACATTTGGGCATCCGCGGTTTTTAAACAATAGCATAAATATAAATCAGGAATTAAAAACCAGTTTTGAACAGGCAAAATTTCTTGCAGGTATATTTTCGGATTATCCTAAATTAAAGTATTATGCAATTCATGGTTCGAGAGATAAAAGTTTTGAAAATCATGGGGAACTAAATCCTTTATTATTTATCAGTAAGGAATTGAGTGAAAACGGTATAGATTTTACTTATATAGATAGTTATACATTAAATATTCTTATAAACGGAGGAATCAAAAGGATGACATCGTTAGAGAAAAATAAGAATACGTATACAAAATCTTATCCAATAGATTTATACACAAGAAATCAACTATCAAATATAGGTAGAAATATGATAAAGGATAACACAAATTATAAGATGAGGTGCCTACAGATAGGAAATGTATTATTTGACTCATATGATTATAGAGCTAAAATGTATATAACGACTTCAAGTGGATTTGTATTTGATACGGAAGGGGCAATGCAATCTGCGACATCTATACCATCAGCAACTTTTTGCATAGTGGACTATCAAGATACTAAAATATTGAGGTTTAATTCGACAGTAGTCAGAATGCCTAGAAGTCTAAAAAGAAATTAAAGTTAAAAAAATATTAAGTATGAAGGTGAAGACCTTTTTATATCAAAATAAAAACGAGTAAATTTTAATAAATACTAGTATACTAGTTATCTATTAATTATTTACTCGTTTTTTGTGACTTTTTAACGTATCATCTTAAATTTATTTTGCATAATATAAAAAATAGTAACAGTAATTTAAGACTGAATTAAACGGCTAGTACCCAACCTGTTGGCACCTGCATTAATAAATAGCTCTGCATCTTCAAATGAAGAAATTCCACCAGCAGCCTTTATTTTTACATTTGGATTACTTAAGTATTTTGAAAATAGATAAATATCATCTAATTTTGCTCCAGAAAGTGAAAAGCCTGTTGATGTTTTTATATAGTCTGCCTTAGTATCACTTATAATTTCACACATATTGATTTTCTCAGATTCGGTTAATAAACATGTTTCAATTATAACTTTTAAAATGTTATCTTTGCAAACATCTTTTATCTGTTTAATTTCATTTTTTACTTTATCATATTCTCCTGATTTTAAATCACCAATATTTATAACCATATCAATTTCATCAGCACCATTTTTCAAAGCATCTTCCGTTTCAAAAATCTTTGTTTGTGTAGTATTGTACCCATTAGGAAAACCTATAACTGTACATATTTTCATATTGTTTCCTACATATTGTTTTGCTTGCTTTACAAAAGATGGTGGTATACACACTGAAGCAACATTGTGTTTAATTGCATCATCACATAATTTTTGTATATTCTCAAATGTAGTAACTTGTTTTAACATAGTATGGTCTACTAATTTCAAAATTTCATTTTTATTCATATTTAATCCCCCTTTTATAGTAGTTATATTATCATAAAAATTAGGATATGTCTATACTTTAAAAAGGCAGAAAAAGGATCTTAAAATATTTTACAAAAAATAAAACTTTTGTTTGACTTTTATAAAATTATATGGTATAGTTATAAAAGTAGTGAAGTAGAGGAAAGAGTCTACAAAAAATAAAAGGGGAGTGATTAAAATGCCAAGGGTAAAATCGTTAGAATTAACTAAAAGGGAAAAGGCAATATTAAAATTTATTGAAAAGGAAATCGCATTAAATGGTTATCCACCGTCAGTTAGGGAGATAGGAAAAGCTGTTAAATTAAAATCAACAGCGACTGTGCATACATATCTTGCAAAATTAACTGAAAAGGGATATATAAAAAAGGAAAGTCAAAAAGGGAGAGCTTTAAAATTAATTAAAACCGTAAAGGACGAAGTAATAAAAAGGGATTTACCAAAACAGCAAGTATATACCCAAAAAGAAATGGTGGAAGTGCCTATAGTTGGAAAAATCACAGCAGGAGAACCTATTTTGGCAGTAGAAAACATAACAGATACGTTCCCAATTCCACTTGATTTTGTTGGGAATAGTGAAAGCTTTATGTTAGTTGTTAGAGGAGAAAGTATGATTGAAGCGGGAATCTTAGATGGAGATTATATTTTAGTAAAAAAGCAAAATACAGCAAATAATGGAGAGATTGTGGTTGCATTAATTGGGGATGAAGCTACTGTTAAAACTTTCTATAAGGAAGAAAATCATATAAGGTTACAACCTGAAAATAGTTTTATGGACCCAATAATAGTGCCAGATTGTGAAATTTTGGGAAAAGTTGGTGGAGTATTTAGAAAAATGTAAGGGGTGTTTAACATATATGAATAGGTTGAAAAAATTTTGGAAATATTTTATAATGTTTATATTAGTATTTTTTATTGTAGATTTCTCTGTCTTTTGCATAATTGAATTACCAGAGAAAAAAGAACAAGATGAAGTTACAAGAACTATTCAAACTAAAGAGGACCTTTATTTCATGACAAAATACACAATAGAAAAATATTTTACTAGATTTTAATTTTTAAATAATATAGATTAAATTTATTATGTTATGGGAAATTTCCCATAACATAATAATAAATAAAAAATAATTTATCGAGAATAATTTAAATTTATGCCAATAAATATGCGGGTATAATTTAGTGGTAGAATGCCATGCTTCCGACCTGGTAACGAGGGTTCGATTCCCTTTACCCGCTCCAATAGTACAAAGATTAAATAAATTTAGATAAAATTAAATTTAATTAAAAACCCTTTGAAATAAGTGCTTTCAAAGGGTTTTTTTCTTTTTCAAAAATTAAATAAAATTAAGAAGAATTATTTCTACTGTAACAATGTAACAAAAATAAGATAAAAAATATAATAAAAACCACTTGACATTTACAAACAGATGTTTTATAATATGCATTATAAAAAGGATGTGAATGTATGGAAGAAAATAAAATGAGAATGCAAAATGAAGTACCGAATTTGGAAATAGGGAATTTAATTTATACAATAAGAGGCAAGCAAGTAATGTTAGATAGTGATGTTGCTAATCTATATAATTATCAAACCAAAAGAATAAATGAAACCGTAAGTAGGAATAAAGAGAGATTTCCTGGAAATTTTTGTTTTAAATTAACAGAGGAAGAAATTGAAGAGTTAAAAAGAGTAAATATGGTAATAAGTCGTGATCAGGAAAATAACTGGTCGCAATTTGCGACCAGTTTAAAAAATGAAAATAGTAAGTATAGGGGGAGAAAATATTTACCACTTGCTTTTACAGAACAAGGTATAGCAATGTTATCAGGTTTGTTGAAAAATACTATTGCTATTCAAGTTAGTATAAATATTATGAATGCTTTTGTAGAGATGCGAAAGTTTATGAATACTAATGGACCAATATTTGAAAGATTAACAAGTGTGGAATATAAGTTATTGGAGCATGATAAAAAATTTGAAGAGGTTTTTAATCAGTTCCAAATAGAAGAAAACGTAAAGCAGAGAATATTCTTTGAAGGACAAATATATGATGCATATAGTTTAATTATAGATATTATAAAAAAAGCAAATAAAAAAATTTTTATTATAGATAATTACATAGATGATAGTGTTTTAAAAATGTTAACTAAAAAGAAAAAAAGTGTTGAAGTAGTTATTCTTACATCAGATAAAAGTGATATTCAAAATTTAGATGTGCAAAAATTTAATAAAGAATATCCCATGTTAAAAGTTGCAAAAACAGATAGATTTCATGATAGATTTATAATTTTAGATGATAAAGAAATGTATCATTTAGGAGCATCAATAAAAGATTTAGGTAAAAAATGTTTTGGAATTAATAAAATAGAAGATATGAAAATTATAGAAAAGATTATAAGTTTTTAAGATAAGGAAAACGTTAAAAGTGATGGGGGATAAGTATGTTAGGAAAAGAAAAATATTACAAATTAACAGAAAATTTAAATGCACATCAAGAAGTGATAGAATTAGTAGAAAAATTAAATAAAAAAGGGGTTGCTATTGATTTAGGCTGTGGTGCTGGTAGAGATACGGTTTATTTAATTAAAAATGGTTGGAGAGTAATCGCAATTGATTCTATAAATACATCTGAAATAATAAATACTAAATTAAATAGTACAGAAAATAAAAATTTAGACTTTGTAGAAAGAGATTTTGTGAAAGTTGATCTACCAGAAAATGATTTAACTGTTGCGTATTTTAGCTTACAATTTTGTAAAAAAGATGATTTTTATGAACTTTGGCAAAGGATTAGAGGAAGTATAAATAAATCGCGGATATTTTGTGGGTACCTTTTTAGGGGAAAATGATTCATGGAAGGAACTAAAAAAACCCTTATTGTTTTTTAAATTAGAAGAAATAAAGGAAATGTTTAAAGGGTTTGAAATAGTTAAAATAGATAATATAGAAAAAGATGATAGAACAGGATTGGGAGTCATGAAACATTGGCATATATATAATGTTGTTGCTAAAAAAATTTAAGTAAGAGGATCTAATAAGAATAAAAAATAGTTTTGACTATTAATTTTTATAAAAATAATAAAACGCTATTCACTTTTTATTATTTATATGTTAATATAAAGCAAGTAGTTGATTGATTAAAAGTGTGCCACTGTGGGAGTATGATTTTTTGTATATAACCGTAGTTAAGGCTCCAATAGTACAAAAATTAAATTGAATTAAATAAAATTAAGAAAAATTATTTCTATTGCAATATATGTATTAACCCGCCAAATCTTGCTTGGAGTTTATATATTTTTTTATTAACTTCCTCCCCTTCGTTTCAAAG
>JAUNSP010000066.1 GCA_030539155.1 Clostridia bacterium | reverse complement strand
AAAGATAGTAGACAAATTATATATACTTTTTGCCTACTAATATTTTACACTAACTATGGAATAGTAAGTTAAAAGATAATATTTTTTTATTGTTTAATTATAGACAATAAAAGATTATTATGTTAAAATAGTAAAAAAAGAACCTGTAGATAGGTTACAATATTAGGTGTTCAAGGGGAAAATCAGGTTGCAGTTTTATTTAAACATCACATGTTGAGACCATTACATATTTAACCCTTAAAAATCAACATAATTAGATGTTTTTGTGCATATTAATGTGGTATTTGTCAACATTTTGTCAACCAAAAACCAAGTGGTTGACAAAAATATAAGTATGATTACAAAAAATAAGGATGTTATAAAATTTTTTATTTATTTCAGTACATACATATAAATCTAATAGGAATGCCAAGTTTGATAATATAACGGATGAAGATATTTATTGTCTCAATTGTGTGGAAACATATAGAACAATTATGACAAGTCAATTCATAGGTACAAAAAAATTGGATATAGATAAATAACTATGGTATTTTAAAAAGATAACATAAAATATTGATATTTCTACCTAGAAATGGTATAATAGTATTATGTAAAATGTAGAAAGGAGTTTTTTTGTAACTTATAGGTAAGAAATTGTTCAAATCAAGGAGGACAAACTATATGATGTTATCAAAATTTTTTAAATATGTAAAAATTAAAGATGATTTATTTGCAGTTTTTAATACATTATTAATGGATATTGTATATGTTTCGAAAAATGAATTGGATGAAATATGTAAATTAACATGTACAGGCGATTTAATGTTTGAAAAAGGAATTTATGTTCAAAATGAAGAAATTGATCAAAGAGCATTGAATGTGTTACGGGAAAAATATTTAAATATTGCAGATAATATACAAATACTATATTTAATTGTCACAACGAAGTGTAATTTAGGGTGCAAATATTGCTACATTGAAAATAATGTATGTAATAATTTTAGAGAGGAGTTTATGACCACAGAAGTGGCGAAAGGAGCAATTGATAAATATGTTAATTATTTAAAGGAACATGATTTAAAAAAGGCAGAAGTTATTTTATATGGTGGGGAGCCATTAGTTAATTGGATTACTGTTAAGTGGATTATTGAATATATAAATAGTTTTAAGATGGATATAGAAATATCTATAGTTAGTAATGCAACATTAATGGATGATGAAACAATACAATTTATGAATAATAATCATGTGAAAATTGGTATTTCTTTAGATGGACCAAAGGAGATAAATGATATAAATAGAATTTATAGAAACAATAATAAAAGTGTTTATGACAGGGTTTTTAAGACAATTCAATTATTAAGAGAGCAATCTGTAGAATTTGGTTTATCAATAACAATTTCAGAGGATTTTATAGATAATAAAGAGAGGGTTTTAGAGTGGTTAAAAACAATTCCTGTTGATGGTATTTTTTATAATTTATATCATTACTCTATAGACGATGGAACATGGGTAGAACATTATAAAAAATCAAGTGAATTCTTAATTGATTCCTTTAAAGAGTTAATTGAATTTAGACAATTAGTTGAAGGCAGACAATATAGAAAGTATGAAAGCTTACTTGAATCTAAATTTATGTTCTCAGATTGTGCTTCTATTGGATGTAATCAAGTGACAATACGTCCAAATGGGGATATAAGTATTTGTCATTGTTATTCAAAAACAAATAAGTACATAATAGGAAACATAAATAATCTAGATTTTGAACAAATTGTTAAAAGTAAAGAGGCCCAATTTTGGAGATATCGTTCACCTATCTTTAATGAAAAATGCTTAGATTGTGAAGGATTATTTATTTGCGGTGGAGGATGTCCAGCACAAGGGGAGGCTATGTTTGGAACACGCTATGAAATTGACCAACCATTTTGTATACATACTAAAAAGAGTTTAAATTGGTTACTAAAGGAGATTTATAATAAGTTATAAAAAATAATTAATAACTAAACATGTATAATAAATATTATACATGTTTAGTTGTTGAAAGGTAGGAGAAAAATATAATGCGAATCATACCAAAGTTTAATTTTGATATAGTGACATATAGTAAAGAGATTAGTGTAATAGAAGATCTAATGTATAATAGTAAAAATAGTAAGAAAGAAACTAACGAGATTTTATATGAAAAATATCCTGAATTAAATAATCTAAAATTTAACATGAATGATATTTTAAATGAAAAACAAGTGCATATACAACTTGAGAGCAACTTAAAAAAAGATTTCTTTAATAATATGTTGAGTATTATGAAAGTACTTAAAAGATATGAAGCGGAATGGGAGAAAATTCGACAAGAGGTTTTAATACAATTATCAATAGATATGGATATAGAATGGGAACAAGATATTATTAGTGTAATTGTAGGGAGTGTTCCAATGTGTCCAAGATGGTTAGATACTTATACTTTTTATGTACCGACTTATTTAGAAAACTTTAATGAAATTGCTTTACACGAGTGTTGTCATTTTATATTCGTTCATAAGTGCAAAAATATTTTTAATGGTATTAACGAAAGCTATTTTGAATATCCAAGAATACATTGGATATTAAGCGAAGTTTTAATTGATGTAATATTGAATAATTTTAGATATACAAGGTTTGTAAAAAAGGAGATAAAAGCTTATGATTATTTTTATGATTTACAAGGAAAAAATATCGTAGAAGAAATAAATAAAATATATTATATAGGGAATTCAATGAAAGAAAAAATTGTAAACTGTATGGAGTACATAATTAAGAATAATATTAAATCACTTATATAATTTAAAAGTCTTTATAAGAAAAACAATTCTAAATTAGATTTCTTATAAAGACTTGATAAGAAAGGGGAAAAGATGGTTTTTAAAATAAAGGAAGTTAATAATGAGGAAGTGAATATTGTTGATCAATTATTAACAAAACTAATAATTGATGAAGGAAAATCATATGATGAAAATATAAACTTAGAATATAAAGTAGAAGGTTTTTATCAAAAATATTTAGGCAATGAGGATATGAAAATTTTAGTAGCTGTGGATGATAAAGGAAGTATAATCGGATATTTATTTGGATTTATAGAAAATAATGGAAAAGTGTATAGAAATAGTGTTGCTAAGATTGATGCTCTTTATGTAGAACAATTTTATAGAGGATATGGAATTGCAAAAGAATTAGTCAATTATTTTGAAAAGTGGTGTAAAGTGAAAACAATAATGTATATTGAAATAGATGTTTGTAAAGAAAATGCTATAGCGTATAATATGTATAAACAAAAAGGTTTTAGTCCATTTAGAATAAATATGAGAAAAAAAATAAAAAAATAACATAAAACTATTGACATAATACTGTTGATATGATATACTAAATAAGTATTAAGGCTATTTAGGTGTCTTTTATTAAAAGGCAGTGACTTGAGTTACTATAAACTTTTTTATGAAAGGAGCAATTATTATGAAAACAACAAATTTAAGTGAAGTATCTCAAAAAATTATTAAACCTGACGATTATGCACGTACATGTAGGTGTGCAAGCTTATGTCAGGGACCAGGAGTTAATTGTAAAGGATGTAAAGAACAACATGCTTCAGTAGAAGAGTTAAAAGAAGTATATTGGAAAACAAGGCTTAAATAATTGAAAAAGAAAAACTAGAACAGAAAATATTTCTATTCTAGTTTTTCTTTTTCAATTATTTTTGATTTGATTTTTCCTATTTTTATTATAATTATTATGTAGAAATAAAGAAATATTATTTTAATATATAGACAATAAAAGATTATTATGTTAAAATAGTAAAAAAAGAACCTGTAGATAGGTTACAATATTAGGTGTTCAAGGGGAAAAGCAGGTTGCAGTTTTATTTAAACATCACATGTTGAGACAGTAACTGTATTGTTACTTAAATAAAATTGATTTAAAAGTAAAAATAGTATAATTTTATGAAGGAGGAAATTATTATGAATTTAAAAAAAGTATTAATGGGTTTATTAATTATAGTTGTAGTTGTTTTTGCAATACTTATTATAAGGGAGAGCATAATAAATAATGATGGAAAGTTAAATAAAGAAAATTTGATGACTAGAGAGGAAACAATTTTATTGTTACAAAAAGGTGCAACTTATAATAATTATTATTATTCACCAGACGATATAGATAATGAAAATAAAACGGAGTATTATATAAAAGATAATATTGTTGTATGTTATAATAATTCAGAATTGATGAGATGGACAGATTTAAATAATATGGAGAGTATTAGTATTTGGGATATGGGAAAAGAAAAAAAAGTAGCAAGTATAGCAAGTGAAATAAATGTAAATCCAAATAGTCAGGCTGGATATGATTATTCATTAATTGCAGATTATGATAATTATAATTTTAAATATTTAGGTGAAAAAGAAGAAAATGGTAAAACAACAATAATAGTTAAAACAGATTTTAAAGGAGCAAATGGATATACTAAATTTTATATTGATAAAGATACAGGAGTGATTACAGCAAGGAAGGATGTTACAAAATTTCTATTTATTTCAGTATATACATATAAGTGTAATAGGAATGTTAAGTTTGATATTGTAACAGATGAAGATATACAAAAACCAGATTTGGAACAGTATGAAGTACAAAAATATAATTAGAGAAAGTATCTATCGTATATGAATTTAATGGAAAATACTATTCTATAGTAAATCCGATAAATTCATCCATATGGTTGTATGAGGAGATGATAAGATTTGAAATTGGAAGAATATAAATCAGGTAAATATATAAAAGTCAATGATTATAAAGCATTTATTCCAAGTAAAATAAACTATAATTGGGGTTGGGATGACACAAAGTTGGATAGACTATTAGCAGAAGCAAACAGACAAATTGGAGAATTAAATGCATATTCTTTGTTAATACCAAATGTAGATCTATATATAAAAATGCATGTTAAAATTGAAGCTAATAAATCAAGTAGAATTGAAGGAACAAGAACAACAGTAGAGGAAGATTTATTAGATATTTCAGATATTAATCCAGAAAAAAGAGATGACTGGGAAGAAGTACAAAACTATGTAAAAGCTACAAATTTTGGTGTTGAAAAAATAAGAGAAGGTTTTCCTGTAAGTACAAGATTAATTAGGTACATTCATGGAGTTTTAATGCAAGGAGTTCGTGGAGAACATAAAACACCAGGTGAATTTAGAATATCTCAAAACTGGATAGGTGGAACTATGCCAAGTACAGCAATTTATGTTCCACCACCACATACAGAACTTGCTGAGTGCTTAACAGATTTTGAAAAATTTATAAATAATCAAGAAATCGACACTCCTGATTTGGTAAAAATTGCAATGTTACATTATCAATTTGAATCAATACATCCTTTTTTAGATGGCAATGGAAGAATAGGAAGATTAATTGTTCCATTATATATTCAAAGTAAAGGCATGCTTGAAAAATCTTGTTTATATATTTCAGATTATATTGAAAGAAATAAGGATATATATTATGATATGCTTACAAGAGTAAGATCTCATGATGATATGATAGGGTGGATAAAATTTTTCTTGACAGCAGTTATTGAAACATCAAAAACTGCAAAAGAAAAATTTAAAAAAGTTGTTATTTTTACACAAGAGATGGATGCAATGATAATGGATTTACCAGTTAAACCAGAAAATGCTAAAAAAGTTATAAATGTATTATATGATGAACCTGTAATAAATAGAAAAAAAATATGTGATATAACAAAGATAAAAGAAGGAACAGTAAAAAATATTATTAAAAGTTTATTAGAAAAAAATATTATAATTGAAACAACAGGATATAGCAGAAACCAAATTTTTAAATTTCAAAAGTATACAGATTTATTTTTGAAATAAATTTATAAGTCAAAAAAAAAAATTTACTCATAAAAATTTATATGTCAAAAAAAGAAAAAAAATTGACTCATAAAAAT
>JAUNSP010000114.1 GCA_030539155.1 Clostridia bacterium | reverse complement strand
TTTTTAGTTAATCTTTTATCTTTCAAATATCTTTTTAATTGTACCTTCGCTTGTTCTACTAATTCTTCTTTCTTCTCTTTTTTAGCAACCTTTTTTGTTAAATATTTTAATTCAACTATTGCATTATATTTTACATACGTTCCCAAAACTTTTTCAATATACATATCCGCAAAGCCCTGCTCTGCTGGAAATTCTGTATATACATTATACTCTCTTGCAAATCCTAACAGTAATGAAAATACAAATTTTAATTCTTTTTCACTAAAATTTTCTTTATCTCGAACACTTTGAAGTACTAAATAGTCTTTAACACATTTTACAACTGGCTCTATATTTCCATTTACCCCAAAGTCTGTTATTGCATCTTGTATCTCACCTACGTCTATCTTTATCTTTCCATTTAAATCTTTTACTTTTGATAAATATTCCGCATACAAACTTCTTGAAACAGAATTTGGAATTCTAAATTCTAATTGTCTTCCACCTTCTTTAATCGTTATGTATCCATTAAAGAAAAGTAATGATATAAAATCATTCGTGTCCCAATCAGTTGTAATTTCTAATCTATCTTTTAATGTCCCTGTTATTTTCCCAGTTAAAACTAACTCTTCAATCAAATCATAATTTTGCCCATTCATATTTTTTAAGTCAACTATGTTTTTAATTTTTTCATAAGATGCAGATAAATTCATATCTATTAAATTTGTTGGTACATTTCCTTCATTTATATATTCATTTAAATAGTATATTACAAGTGTTGAGTTAAAACTTTTTTCTTCACTTTCTACCGAAAATCTATATCCATCATAGTTTTTTTCTAATACCTCATAAATATCTTCTTTATCATTTTTAATCTTAAAAATATCTAAAATATTTTTTACTTCTTCCTTTGAAAATCCTACCATATTTACAAATCTTTTATTAGTAGAAATATTTATTGCTATATTAAATCCAGATGTTAAACTGTCTAACATAAGTGGCATAACACCTGTAGCGTAAAATCTATCAATAGTTCCATAACCTGTATATTCTTTAATCACTTCATAAAATGCTCTTACAAAACCTGAATTTCCCAAAATTGTTTTAAACTCTTCTGCATCCCCTTGTAAAATTCCATTTGCAAAATGATCATACTCATCTATTAAAATATATATTTTATTATCTTTCTCCAAACCTTTAAATTCATCCATTACATATCTTAATAAATTTGCTGCATCTAAATTTTCCTTTATTTCTATATCAAATTTATACTTTTTTATAAATTCTTTTATTCCTGATTGAACTACAAGAATAAATTTTTCTTCTAGTTCTTTTAAATTTCTTTCATTTTGAACTGATATTCCTGAAAAATTAAAATTTAAAACATAATAATTATTTTTATCTTTTGTAGGTTTTTTATATATTTCTAATCCCTTAAATAACCTTTCAAAATTTTCTTTTTCGTTTATATCATAGTAATTTGAAAGCATACTTGTAAGCAGGCTTTTTCCAAACCTTCTTGGTCTAACATATAATAACTTTTTATTTTTTTCTAATTCATATATGTATTTTGTTTTGTCTACATAAAGATAATTCTC
>JAUNSP010000065.1 GCA_030539155.1 Clostridia bacterium | reverse complement strand
CGAAGGCGTACGTTGGTACGTCGAGGTTTATTTATGTTTTAAATAACGACGTAAGCGACTGCTTATCAACCTCTTCCACTTGTCTAAATTTGAACAAGAAGTAGTTAATTACTAGGCATTTAAAACTAAATAAGACGAAGGCGTACGTTGGTACGTCGAGGTTTATTTATGTTTTAAATAACGACGTAAGTGACTGCTTATTGTTCAAATTTGGCTAGTATGTCAGACTGGTTAACTATAACAACATCCCCCTCATCCAACTTAACTTCAGTCCCAGCATATTTATTTACAATTACTTTATCACCTTTTTTTACACACATTTCAACTTTTTCTCCATGAACATACCCGCCAGGACCTACTTCTAAGACTTCAGCAATTTGTGATTTTTCCTTTGTTGCGCCACTTAAAATAATTCCACTTTTTGTTATCTCCTCATTTTCTATCATTTTAACAATTACCCTGTCTTGTAATGGTTTTAACATATACATCTCGCCCCCTTCTTTATTTTATATGCTAAAATTTGTTTTATATGCTTGTTTATCTTCCTGTAACACTAAAAGTATGTAACATTTTTCGACAAAATTAGCAGTCTTATTATAAGACTGCTAATAATTTACACCTTTTTTTTAATTTTGTCAATATATTTTTTATATTTTTTTAATTTCCTCTTGCATTAGAAAATATTCCTAAAAATATAGCTAGTATTGCTATCACTAATAAGGCAATAACACCTATCAAAACTGCTAATCCTAAATCAACTGTTATTGCTACAACAGCAACGGCTATAATAATTAAAACTAAAATACCTATTATAAGTCCCCTAAAAAAAGAACTAATCCTGTCAGCTATATTTCCACAACCACAACCTCTATCGCACATACCTATTCCACCTTTCATCTTAATATGTCTTAGTTTTTTACACAATAAAAATTTATTATGTATAGTTTTCTAGGAAATGTGTATAGTTCTTTAATTATTATATTTTATGTATAATTGAGTTGATATGTTACTTATACTCCATAACAATACCCTCCACTACGAATTATAAATTTCAATTATTTCAGCTAAACCTTTTGAAAATTCTTCAAGCATTACAATTTTTATGGTAATTTCTTTTCCCTCTATATAATCATCTACTACCTGTTTAATCTTTTTAATACTACCTATTTCATCTTTTATTTGTTCCTTAAATCTTTTTGCTCTATCAATCATTTTTTCCTTTATAATCATTATATCCTCATTATTTGCACATGATATTCTTTGGAACATTTGATAAGCATCAGTATATTTAAATATTGGAATCTCCATACATTCCTTATCAAATTTATCATAAAAGATTTCCATTTTTATTGGTATATTTTTAAACACTTGATTTGCAACCTCAGAATATTTTTTATCCCTCAGGCTATTATTTATTGTATAAAAATGCCTTAGAATCTCATCCATATCCAACCCAATATCTTCAATTAGTATGGACCTCAATTCCTCATCCACATTATCACAATATTCTGAGTTTAGTGAAGCAATATTCATGCCATTTAGAAATACACTCTTTATTGTTTTCATATCATACTGTATTAATTTTTTCTTAACAAAATAACTAAAATATGCAAATAATTTTACAGTATCTATTAGCTTAAATTCCCCATTTTTAACCCCTTCTATAACTTCTTCAATAACTTTGCAAAATTGATCATCCGGAATTTTCCAATATTCATCAGTCAATAATCTCTTGTATCCTGGCAATTTATCTGTATCAATCGTATTTATAATAACTTCCATATTCTCCTTAAAAGTTTTCATATCAAATATTCTAGTTCTAACATACATCTCTATAAATTTGAAAAATCTATATTCCGATTTAAAATTATAATAATAATTATTATCAAACTCTTTTATATAAAATTGTCTATTATCTAGGAATATCCTTGATGATACTAAGATTGCCTTGTATTCCTCATTATTCTCTATATTAATAAACTTATCTTTCGTAACCTTTCCTGCTTTAATTTCAAATGAAACCGCAATTGTAAATATTAACATCGTTTGAAGAACCCTATAATTTGTATTTGGGTATGACTTGCTCACCATATCAAAAATTTTCTTAAAATCATTAAGGGCATGTTTTAAAATTCTCAGATTTCTTGTACCACTCTTGTTAAAAGTTGACACTATTAGATTGGTATTCTCCCTCAAAAATCTAATTAATTCTTTATCCTTTTCATACCTCATTAATATACCATTTATTATGTAGTTAAATTTTGGAGCATATTCAAACGTTTCTCCAATTAATTTTTCTTTTATTCTTTCATAGTCATTCGCTTTATCAAAAACGTGTTCTATTGTATCCTGAATTTTTTCAACCATAGGTTTATCAGATTTATTTACTAAATTTCCCTCTTTATCCAGTAGATAAGTTGCAATAAAAGTTTTCATTTCTAAATTATTACTTTTTAGTTTTGTAGCTAATTCTTTTTCATTACATATTATTATTGTTTTAATATGATCATGCTCTACAAAATTATTTATATAACCCAAAATATCTATAACATCAACATTTGCCCTTTCCAAATCATCAAAACATAGTACTTTATCCTCTGTAGAAAAGAAATTTGCATAATCAACCTTATCCCCGTTTTGTGTTACACCAAATAAATTTGCCATATCAAGACCAGTTTTGGCATATTCAGGAATGTTAACCTGTCCCTTTGATTGCATATATTTTTTCAAATTTTTATCCATCAATTGCGTAGTTTCTATAAATATTTTTTTACTTATTTCCTCTAAATTTGAAATTCCATATAATGACATATAAATAGTTGTATAAGACTTACCATTTAAATTCATACTCTCTATCTTATTTCTTATTTTATTATTCCAGAAATAAGTCTTACCACTTCCCCATTCTCCATTTATCATTATCGCATAATCTGTATAATCTGACCTTACATAATCTAATATACTTTCTACTAATTCTTCCACTTACATCTCATCCTTTCTCATTTATCTTATGCTCTCATTATGGTGCATACCCCTATCGATTTTGCTCCATTCTGTTTTAAAATCCTTGAACACTCATTAACTGTGCTTCCTGTAGTGTATATATCATCAAAAATAATTATATTTTTATCCTTGATTTTATCAATATTTTTTATTGTATAAACATTTTTGATATTCTTCTGTCTATCTACCCTACTTAGTTTACTTTGCTGTTTTAAATTTTTTAACCTCACCAAAATATTTTTTTCTAACTTTAAATTACAAATTCTCTCTATATCCCTTATTATTAATTCGCTTTGATTATAGCCCCTCTTTATTTTTCTATAATAATGAACTGGTACTGGAATTACTATATCATATTTTTCGAAAAAATCATATAGTTTTTTATTTGTTTTTATTAATTCAAAAAAGAAATCACCTAAATAACCCTTATCCTTAAATTTAAAATCTAGCATTATACGTTTTATATTTCCTCTATACTCATATAAGTAAAAAATCTCCTCATAATACCTATTCTGTATTTTTTCTGTTTTTCCTCTATATAATTTTTTTAAGTTTAAATTACATTTAGCGCATATATGTTTTTCTGCTATTCTGCCACATACTGCACATTTTGTAGGGAATATCACTTCTAAAATTTTTATTTTAATCCTCCTTAACTGCCCCTAACAATTCTAAATTTGTTACCCCTGTTACTTTTACTTCTTTAATTTTATTTTCTAAATTTTTGTCATCACTCTCTACTTTTACCATTATATAATTTTTAGTATGCCCCTTTATAGAACCATCTTTTATTTCTTCAAAAAGTACTTCTATTTCCTTGCCCAAATATGATTTGTTATAATGTACTTCATTCTCATCAGACATACTTATAAGTCTTTTACTACGCTCTTGTTTTATATCACTCGAAATTTGCCCTGGCATAACCGCCGCCTTTGTTCCTTTTCTAGGTGAATACTTAAATATATGCATCTTATAAAATCCTATTTGTTTTAAGTTTGCACATGTTTCTTCAAAATTATCATCTGTCTCCCCAGGAAATCCAACTATAATATCTGTTGTAAGAACTACATCATTAAAATTTTCCCTAAGCAAGTGAACTATCTGTTTAAATTCTTCTACATTATATTTTCTATTCATTCTTTCTAAAGTTTCATCGCAAGCACTCTGTAGCGAAAGATGAAAATGATTGCAAACTTTTTTTAATTGCTTAAGTCGCTTTACAAACTCCTCTTTGATTAGGGTTGGCTCTAATGAACCTAATCTTATTCTCTCTAGTCCTTCTATATCATTTATTTTTTCTAGTAAATCAATTAGCCCAATATTTTCCTTAAAATCCTTTCCATATGATGCTATATGAATGCCCGTTATAACTACTTCTTTTATTCCCTTTTGAACAATTTCTTGTATTTCTTTAATAATGTTTTCTATCTTCCTACTTCTAACCCTTCCCCTAGCATAGGGTATTATACAGTAAGAACAAAATCTATCGCAGCCATCCTGTATCTTTATCACAGCCCTTGTCTTTTCGGTATATGTTACTACTCCGAATTCCGCAAATTCATTTTGTGACATAACATCTGATATGTCAGTTATATTTTTATTATCCCTAATAAACTTTTCTACATCATCTACTATATTTTTTTTCATATTATTACCTATGATAATATCTATTTCTTCTATTTTTTCTAATTCCTCCTTATATCCCTGTACATAACAACCACATGCAACTAAAATACTTTCCGGATTTATTTCTTTTACCCTTCTAAGCATTTGCCTAGATTTTCTATCAGCCATATTTGTTACCGTACAAGTATTTATTACATAAATATCTGCATACTCATCAAAATTAACAACACCATATCCTCTACCGTATAAACTTTTGAATCATCGCATTCGTTTCATATTGATTAACCTTACATCCGTAATGTGCAAAATGCTACTTTTTTTTTCATATATTATCCTCTTTCTATTTCTACTATTTCTCAATACAAACACTATGAGATAAAACCTAGTGCTAAACTATTTTCATACAATTTATCGCATAACTATTTGAACATTAAATTAATTTTATCATATTTTTTATTTTTTTTCAATTCATTTTCGGTTAACTATTGCATTTTTTTTAAAATTATGATACAATAGAAATTGTTATAGAATTAAATTCCAAATTATTCTATAAATTTATATATAAGTTTATAAGGAAAATTTTATCAAGAATAGAGGGGGTGCAAAGATGCCAAATATTAAGTCAGCAATAAAAAGAGTTAGTGTTATTGAGAAAAAAACATTAAGAAATAATATTATAAAATCTGGATATAGAACAATTATCAAAAAGTTTGAGGCTGCAGTTGCAGCAAATAATATTGAAGATGCTAAAAAGTTATTCGTAGAAGCTACTAAAAAAATTGATAAAGCTTGCACAAAAGGTGTTATAGTAAAAAACACAGCTGCTAGGAAAAAGTCAAATTTAGCAAAAAAATTAAATGCTATGGAAGCATAAATATTTACGTAATTATTAAGGGCACACAAAATTTTAAAAAATTTTGTGTGCCCTTTGCTGTGTGGAAAGTGAGAAATTAAGATTTTTGCTTTTGTGTTATTTAAATTCATTATGCTTATTCTTTTCTAAAGTGTGATCTAAAACGCCAACACCACACGGAACGAATGATCACTGCCTCGGTTTCCTCTAGCATAAAAAGATGTAAATAAACCCGCTTTAAATCCATCTATATTACAGTTTCCACCACGTGCAAAGAACACTTCGTTACTGTAATCAGAAGCAGATTCATCACCAAACCAACCGGTAATTGCATCCCCTGCTTTATCATTAGCATTGTCATATCTTGTTACATATTTTGAACTTACTTTTATTGTTCCATTTGTATTATATGCAAAATTATTTGCACTAACATTTGATTCCATATTACTATTATCAGTATTTGCATACCCAATATAAGAATTTTTCCAATTAAAAAATGTTGCTGTTCTCTCCCATGCTCCTCCACTTAAATCATATATTCCATATACATTTC
>JAUNSP010000113.1 GCA_030539155.1 Clostridia bacterium | reverse complement strand
ATTTAATTAAAGTTAGGAAATCCGTTTTTATGGAAAATAATTCCAATTAAAAAAAGTTGACACATAAAGACCAATAATATAAAATAGTTTTGCAAAAAAAATATATATTGGAGGTCAAATATGTGTCAAATAAATTATACAACAGAAAGTAAAAAAAATAAACCCCTAGATCAATTTGAATTATCAAAAATAGAATTAATGTTAAATGAATGTTATTCTGCAACGCAGATAGCAGTAGCACTTGATAGGGATGCAAGTTGTATTCAAAAAGAAATAAAAAAATTTTCTGTAGTAGTAAAAATAAATAAAGATTGTAAAGTATGCAACAAATATGAAAAATGCAGAAAAACTGCGATATGTGGAGAAGAAATATTAGAAGGTTTTTGTTCAAGATGTAAGGATTGTAAAATAGCAGTTGATATTTGTGAAGAATATGAACCAATAGTAAAATGCTATAAATTATCTGGAAGAAAAAAAGTATGTAATGGATGTCCAAATTTTAAACAATGCAGAAAAGCTAAGTTAGTATATATTGCCAAAAAGGCATGGAAAAAACATCAAGAAAATAAAATAAATTCAATAAAAAAAATGAAAGAAATAGAAAATAATGAATATATGGATGAATTATCAGCGAAAGTAAAAAGAGGAATATCTCCAGAAGTGGCATTGAAAACAACGAAAAATAAAACAGGAAAAACAATATCATTGCCAACATTATATCTTAGAATAGATAGAGGATTAATGAAATGTAAAAATATTGATTTAAGAAATAAGTTAAAAAGAAAACCAAAAAAAGAAATAAAAAAAGAAATAAAACATAATACAGGAAAACATAGAGCAAATGGAAGAAGTTATGGGGATTTAAGTAAAGAAGAAAAAGAAAACAAATTAGAAGGATTTGCAGAAATGGATACAGTAGAAGGAATAAAAGGAAGTAAATTATTAATGACATTAATAAACAAGAAAACAAGCTTTTTGTTTGGAATACCAATAAGCAATAAAAAACAAGAAAATATAATTAAAGAATTAAATAAATTAGAATTTAAAATGGAAGATAAATTTAAGTTAATAATGGGAAAGATAATAACAGATAATGGATGTGAATTTTTGGATTATAAAAGGATAGAAAAGTCAATAAAAGGAGATGAAAAAAGAATAAGTTTATATTATGCTGATCCATATGCATCATACCAAAAAGGACAAATAGAAAATCAACATAGACTTATAAGATATTTTTATCCAAAAGGAATAGATTTTGAAAAATATAAGGATAAAGATATAATCGATAAAATCAATAGAATAAACAATTATCCTAGAAAAAATCTAAATTGGTCAACACCATATAAGGAAATGGAAAAGATAATAGGTAAAGAAATGTTAAAAAAGTTAGGATTTTATGAAATAACAATAGATAAATTAAATATGAGCAAAAAGAAGGTAGCATAAATATAAAAATTTATAGACAATGTAAAAAAATTAAGATATAATATAAATAGAAAATTAGAAAACAATTTAAAAATAAAGTTGGTTTTTGTGTAAAAATGAAAAAAACAAAAACGGACATCGCAACTTAAATTAACC
>JAUNSP010000010.1 GCA_030539155.1 Clostridia bacterium | reverse complement strand
TTTATTAATATATAAAAATAAAGATGGAAATATTATAGTTGATGCAATATATAAAGATGAAACACTATGGCTAACACAAAAGGGAATGGCTAAAGTTTTTGATGTAGGTATACCCGCAATTTCTAAACAATTGAATAATATTTTTACCGATGAAGAACTTGATAGAGATTCAGTTGTTTCCAAAATGGAAATAACTGCTTCTGATAATAAGAATTATAATACTGATATATATAATTTGGATGCTATTATAGCTGTTGGATATAGAATTAGTTCGAAAAAGGCTACAGAATTTAGAATATGGGCAACTAAAATATTAAAAGAATATATGACAAAAGGATTTGCTCTTAATGATGAAAGATTCATTAGAGGAAATAAATATGATGCTAAATATTTTGATGAATTATTAGAACGTATCAAAACAATTAGAGTTAGTGAAAGAATGTCATATCAAAAAATAACTGATTTATTTATTGCTACATCAACAGATTATGATCCTAAATCAGAAAACGCTTATACTTTTTTCAAAATTGTTCAAAACAAACTTCATTATGCCATTTCAGGACATACTGCTTCTAAACTTATATATAATAGAGTAGACTCTAATAAAAAGCATATGGCACTAACTACTTGGAAAAATAGTCCAGATGGATTAATATATAAATATGATGTTAGTATTGCTAAAAATTATTTAAATGAAGAAGAACTAAACAAACTTAATGACCTAACAAATATGTTTTTAGTTTTTGCAGAAGATGAAGCAAAAGAAAGACATATAATGACAATGCAAGATTGGATAGATGCAACTGATAACTTGCTAAAATTTAGAAGAAAAAACATTTTAAAAAATTCAGGAGCATTTCACATAAAGAAGCAATAAACAAAGCAGAAACAGAATATGAAAAATATAGAATTATCCAAGATGAGAAATATGTATCTTCAATGGATAAGTTTTATAATAAATATTTAGAAGAAAATGAATACAAATAGTAATTTGTAGGGGGGCTAAAAAGATGAAAGATATAAAAATAGAAGCATTAATCGAAGCAATAAATTTATTAAATACTGGAAGAAATGATTTAGCTGAACAAATTATTAACAATAAATATCCATTTAATGCTATTAAAAATAGTGGAAGAAATTATACAATAAAACAAATGATGGAACAATTTTTTATAGATGGCTTTATAGATAGATATTCTGGAAAGCGTCTAATAAATCCGGGAATGTTGCGAGCATTATCAGAAATGATGCCTAGTGTGTTTCCTTATCAAGCACATTGGAAAACAGATGAATGTCATATAGCATACTGGGATTATCAGCCGACAGTAGATCATATTTATCCAGTTTCTTTAGGTGGAAAAGATTCAAAAGAAAACTGGGCAACTACATCTATGGTGAACAACTCTGCTAAAAGCAATTTTACCCTTGAACAACTTAATTGGACACTAAAAGATAAAGGAGATATAAAAGAATGGGATGGTTTATCAAAAGATTTTATCGAACTTGTAAATAAAAAACCATCATTATTAAAGATTAAGAGAATTAATAGTTATTATACTGCAACTAAAGAACTATTGGAAAATTATAAGATATAAAGGAATAATTCGTATTATATACATATTTGAGAAGAAATGGAGGTAAAAAATATAATATTAATAATTAAATGAGAGAATTTAATTTGGTCGATTTCGATTAAATTAAAATACAAGATTAAAAAAGAAAGGAGGCATAGATGAATAAAGTAGATATAATAAAGAAAAATTATAGTGATAAAACATTTGAAGATATAAGAAATATTGACGAATATGGTAACGAATATTGGTATGCAAGAGAATTGCAAAAAATACTAGAATATAAAGATTGGAGAAACTTTGAAAAAGTAATTAAAAAAGCGATTATATCAGCTGAAAATAGTAATAAAATAAAAATAGATTGGGTTGTTGAAGTCAACAAGCCAATCAAAACTGGTAAAGGCAAAGAAGAAATAATTAGGAATTAGGTGGAACTATGCCTGAAGATTTGCCTACTCCTACAAAAAGTTTAAAGGAAATTGAAAAAGAACAAAAAAGATTAAAAACTGAAGAAAGTTTAATAAAAACAAATAGAAGGAGATGATAATGTATATGCTAGAAAAAGATTTTAAAAATATAATATTTGAAATTAAAAATCAAATAAATAGTACACAGGTAGAGATATTTCAAAATGCAAATAAAAGTTTATTAAAATTATATTATAATCTTGGAAAAATTATTGATGAAAATTCATCATGGGGAAATAAGTTTATTGATGAATTGACAATTGAACTTAAAATTTCTTTTCCAAATATTAAAGGATTTTCTGTAAGAAACTTAAAGAACATGAAGAAATATTATATTGAATGTCAAAAGAGTCAAATTGTGCAGACGGCTTCTGCACAAATTCCATGGTCTCATAATATATTGATTTTGGACAAAATAAAAGATGAAGAAAAACGAGTATGGTATATGAATCAAACAATAAAAAATGGATGGAGTTATGATATACTTGCTTTTCAAATTAAAAGTGATTTATATCAAAGACAGGTTTTAGGAGATAAACCTAATAATTTTGGGAAAACATTAATTAATCCCCAGAGTGATTTAGCTAAAAATATTATGAAAGATCCATATATTTTAAATTTAACAACTTTAAAAGAAAACTATATTGAAACTGAATTAGAATCCGCTATGGTAGATAAAATTAAAACTGTTTTATTAGAACTTGGAAATGGTTTTAGTTTTATAGGAAATCAATATAAACTTACAGTTGGTAGTGAAGATTATTTTATAGATATGTTATTTTATCATACTAAACTTCATTGTTATGTAGTTATAGAACTTAAAAATACAAAATTTAAACCTGAATATGCGGGAAAAGTAAACTTTTATTTATCAGCAGTTGACGATTTAGTTAAAGAGGAGCAAGATAATCCAAGTATAGGTATTATTCTTTGTAGAGAAAAAGATAGATTTTCAGTTGAGTATTCATTAAAAGATATTAATAAACCAATTGGAGTAAGCTCTTACGAGATTTCAAAATATTTGCCTAAGGATGTATTTGAATCATTACCAACAGAAGAAGATATAAATCTTCATATTGATATTGAAGAAGGAGAAGAAAAAACTTAATTGATTATATTAATATAGTTATTGCTCCATTACTTGTTGGCGGAAAAGACACTTCTACATTAATTGATGGAGATTCAATAACTACTAAATCAGAACTAGATAAATTGAGAACTTTAGAACTTATTGATTTAAAACAACTAAAAGATTCATATGTTCAAATGAAATATAAAGTAATAAAATAATGAAATAAGAAGGTGATTAATATGGCAAAAGATATGTATCAAAAAAGAAAAGAAGCTAAAGCTAATAACAAAGTAGATGTTATTTATGTATATAATGATAAAACTATTAACATTAAATACAAAAATAACAATAATGATGTATAATATAAATAGATTTTAAGGAGGAATTGATATGAATAAAATAGTTACCATTTGTGGTAGTATGAAATTTAAAAATATGATGATGAATATAGCTAAAGATTTAGAGATAAAAAATAAATATGTAGTCATTCAATGTGTTTATAGTAATGACACTTTTACTGAAGAAGAGGCACAGATTTTAGCTGATTTACACTATAATAAAATAGAAATAAGTGATGCTATTTATGTAGTTAATGTTAACGGATATATTGGTAGTTCGACTAATAAAGAAATAGAATATGCAAAAAAATTAGGCAAAGAGGTAATGTATTTAGAACCTATAAAACAATAAAAAAGGAGGTAATATATATGGCAAAAGATATGTATCAAAAAAGAAAAGAAAGAAAAGAAAATAAAGTTAATAATACTGAAATAAGTAATTCTAAGACAAACATCAACTGGTATCCTGGTCACATGGCGAAGACTAAAAGGGAAATCGGAGAAGTTATAAATTTGATAGATGTTGTTGTTGAAGTATTAGATGCAAGAATTCCAATAGCAAGTCGCAATCCTGATATTCAAGATATAATAAAAAATAAAAAAAGGGTAATAATACTAAACAAGAGTGATTTAGCAGATGAGAGGGAAAGTTTAAAATGGAAAAAGTACTTTGAAGAAAAAGAAGGATTTAGCACAATTATTACAGACCTATCATCAGGAAAAGGAATTCCGGAAACAATTAAACAAGTTGAAATAGTAACTAAAGAATCCCAAGAAGAATATAGCCAAAAGGGAAGGACGGGAAAAGCAATTAGAATAATGATTTTAGGAATACCTAATGTAGGAAAATCTTCTTTTATAAATAAAGTTGCAAAGAAGAACACATTAGAGGTTGCAAATCGTCCAGGGGTTACAAGAAAAAAACAATGGATTAAAGTAGGTAGTAATATAGAATTATTAGATACCCCGGGAGTTCTATGGCCAAAATTTCAAACTGAAGAAATTGCATTAAACTTATCATATACAGGAACAATAAAAGATGATATAATAGAAAAAACAGAAGTAGCATTTTGTTTATTACAATATTTATTAAATAACTATATAAAAAATGTTTCAGAAAGATATAAAATAGATATTAATGTAATTGAAGAATATTTAAAACAAGAAGATATTCCAGAGAATGAAAGAGTACTTCATATTATGTATGCGATAGGTAAAAAAAGAGGGGCAATAGTTTCAGGTGGACATGTTGATGAAGAAAAAACATCAAATATAATTTTAGAAGATTTCAGAAGCGGAAAGTTGGGAAGAATATCTTTGGAAAAAGTAATATAAAACTATAAAAATGGAGGGATAATAAATGGATGATATAATTGAAAGAAAAAAAGATGCAGATAGGATAAATCAGATGTCGCCACTAACATGGGCATATGTAGGAGATGCTGTATATGAGTTATTTATTAGAACGCATCTAACAAATACCACAGATTTAAAACCAAATAAACTACATATACAGGCAATTAAGTACGTAAAGGCTCAAGCACAATCAAATATTTTAAAGAGAATTAGTGAATTTTTGACAGATGAAGAAAAAGATATAGTGAGAAGGGGTAGGAATGTTGAAAATCATCATGTAGCAAAAAATGCATCTTTAGAAGAATATACATTATCTACTGCTTTTGAGGCATTGATTGGATATTTATACTTAACAAGGCAGGATGAAAGGTTAAAAGAGGTATTGGATTTTTGTATAATCTAATTGACTATAAAAAATAAGGAGTGGTGAAAATGCAATTTATAGAACAAATAAAACAAAGAGCAAGGCAAAATGTTAAGACAATTATATTACCAGAGAGTAATGATACAAGAGTGTTAAAGGGGGCAGAAATAGCTTTAAATGAAGGGTATAGCAAAATTATATTAATTGGTGTGAAAGAGGATGTAACAAAATTAGCAGATGAAAATAATATAAAAATAAGTGGGGCAGAAATTATTAATCCATTAGAGAGCGAATATTATGAAAATTTTGTACAAAAATTTTATGGCTTAAGAAAACAAAAAGGTATGACAGAAGAAAAAGCAAAAGAATTTATGAAAGATCATATCTATTTTGGAATGATGCTGCTGAAAGAGGGGTTAGCAGATGGTTTAGTATCAGGAGCATGTCATTCAACATCAGATACCTTAAGGCCAGCACTTCAAATTTTAAAAACGGCGCCAAATACAAAATTAGTATCTGCATTTTTTGTAATGGATGTTCCAAGCTGTGATTATGGTGAAGATGGAGTATTTGTTTTTGGAGATTGTGGATTAAATCAAAATCCAAACAGCGAGGAATTATCTGAAATTGCTATTTCATCAGGTAAGAGTTTTAGACAATTAGTAGGAAAAGAACCAAAAGTCGCAATGCTTTCATATTCAAGTTTTGGAAGTTCTGTTCCAACACCATTAATAGAAAAAGTGGTTGAAGCAACTAAACTAGTAAAAGAAAAGGACAACCAATTAGTAGTAGATGGCGAAATTCAGTTAGATGCTGCAATAATTCCAGAAGTAGCAAAATTAAAAGCACCCAACAGCAACTTAAAAGGGAATGCAAACACATTAATATTTCCAGATTTAGATGCTGGAAATATTGGATACAAATTAGTAGAAAGGTTAGCAAAAGCAAAAGCATATCGGGCCACTTTGTCAAGGAATTGCAAAACCAGTAAATGATTTATCAAGAGGTTGTGATTATGAAGATATTGCAGGAGTAATTGCAATAACAGCAGTTCAAGCACAAAAATAATTGTTACAAAATTGTTATGAAATTGTAATATAAATGTAATAGTTTTTTAAAAAAAATGTGTTATAATCTCGAATTTGATACTTTTTAGCGCGAAAAAGGCTATAATCCAGATATATTCTGAATTATAGCTTTTTAAATTTTTTGGAAAATTACACAATGTCTTTATTTTTATATTATTTAAAAATTTTTTTATTTTGTTTTCACTTGTTATCTCAAAGTCAATTTTGAGGCTAAATTCATCTCAAACCATTCTTTTTTATAATTACATCACATCACGATAGATTACGCAATAGAAAATTGAAAATTTGACAAAAGATAATCATTTATAATGCTTTTACAGATTTTTTGCTATAAAAGTGACAAATTTCTGGTATAAACGAAAAAATTCTAAATTTTTTTACTTGACAAAAAGCATTAGTTATGTTAAAAAAAGGGGGATGTAATATATTATATTGTAAAATAAATTATATCAAGAAAAAAATAAAGTAAATATTTTGATAAAATATAATAAAATAAGAGGCAGATAGTAGTATAGAATTAATTTAAAAAATATAATGGGAGGTGTTATAATTATTAAGTATGATTTACATGTACATTCATCAGATTCGGATGGAAAATATAATAAAATAGAGATATTAGAAAAGGCTGAAGAGAAGAAAATTGAACTTATTGCTTTTTGTGACCATAATACTTTGGGCAAATATAGTGTAGAGGAAATCAAAAGGATATATTATGAGAAAAATAAGAAAGAATGTAATACTATAATTATTCCCTCTATTGAAATATCTGCTGGGTCAAATAAATATAAGGGAATACATATATTAGGATATGGAATAAAAGATTTTAAACTTATAAATAGGTGTTTAGAGGACATTGATTACAGAAATTTAAACAATATTAAAAGACAAATAGAATTAATAAATAAAAATTTTAATATTCAAATTAGCTATGAAGAGGTTAAAAAAACTGTGAAAAAGGAGATTATTACAGAAATTGATATTGAAACAGTATTAATGAAATTAGGTTATATACAAAATAAAAAAGATATGTATAAGTATACAAATAGAAATTCTTTATCACATGTTGATAAATATAAATTAGAAGATAAAGAAACAATAAGAGTCATAAAAGAAGCAGGAGGAATAGCAGTATTAGCACACCCAATAGAATTAAAAATAAAAGAGAATAATACCAACTTGGGTGATGGAGTACAATATGAGAAATATATTAGATATTTAAAATCAGTTGGGCTAGATGGAATTGAAACACATACCCTAAAACACAATGAAAAACAACAGGAAAAATATTATAATATTTCAAAAAAATATGGATTGTTAGCAACTGCTGGTAGTGATTTTCATGATGAAACTAGAACACCTATTTTAGGAGTTAGTTATAATCCAGATTTTTTTTTAAAACCAATTATGAAAGAATTAATAGAAAGGGGAAGGATAAAGGATAATGAAAGAGATTATAGAGATTGAAAAAAATATAAGGAAAGATTTACCAGAGAGATTCTCAGAACTTGATTTTTTTAAAAAGAATTTTTCTAGGATTATTAATTTATTTGAGGGAAATATAATGCCTCCATATGAAGTATTAATACATCCATCAAGTATATGTAATTTATCATGTAAGTGGTGTATAGGAAGTTATGTTGCAAAAAATAGAAACAAAGTATTAGAAAATTCTCTTAGCAAAAAAGAAAACATGAAAAAGGTTATTCAAGGAATTTTATCTTATGAAAAACAAGGAAAAGATTATTTAAATGGTGGAATTGAAAAATATAGGATTGAGAATATAAGTTTTTCTGGGATAACAGGGGAACCATTAGTTTCAAAGGAATCATTAAAATATGCTATTGATATTTTAAAGAATAGTGGAAGAAGGGTAGGTATGTTTACGAATGGTTCTTTAGTAACTTCAAGTGAATATAATTTTTTGGCTAATTTGGATTATATTTTAATTAGCTTAGATGCTGGAACTCCGCAAACATATTCGAAATTAAAATGTGATAATAAAGAAAAAGATATGTTTGATAAAATAGTAACAAATATTGAGGGGTTAATAAGGTATAAAAAAAATAACAATAGTAATATAGATGTGAATATAGGTTATATGGTTAATAAGTTAAATTACTGTGAATTATATAATGTTGCAAAAAAATTAAAGGAAATAGGAATTCATTATTTAAGATTAAAAACAGATATTTCTTCACAAATAGTATTAAATGAAGCAGAAAATAAAGAATTAAAAATGCAAATAAGAAATATAAAAAATGATATAGAAGATAATTACTTTAAAATAATCGAAATACATAAAATTGGTAATGAAGAGCAAAAATATAGGGATTTTAAAAAATGCTTTATACATTATTTATATGGAGCAATTTCTGCAGATGGAAGAGTTTATCCATGTAACTATCATCCTAAAGTAAATGGATATTCTTATGAGTCATCAATTGAAAAAAAATTTGGGGATATTTGGGATAAAATACAAAAATATGAAATAGATAAGGAAATACCAAATATTTGTCCGGATAGATGTGATCCATTCAAAACAAGAGCTAATAGATTGTTAGAATTAGCTTATACAATATATAAAAATGAAGGAATAGATAAATTAAAAGAATATATTTTTAATTTGTAGAAGAGGAGGAAATTTATGAGACAACCATATCAAGTTTTGGTTTTTCCTTATAGAAAAATAAATAAGGAATATCAATTTTGTATATTTTTTAGAGAGGATTTAAAAGTATGGCAGGGGATAGCAGGAGGAGTAGATGATAATGAAAGTATTATAATAGCAGCAAAGAGAGAAGCGTTTGAAGAAGCAAATATAAAAAAAACTGCAGCATTTATAAAGTTAGAATCTAGTACTAAAATATCAGTAATTGATGTAGTAGGAGAATTTTTATGGGGGAAAGATACTTATTTAATAACAGAGTTTGCATTTGGAGTTGATGCACAAAATGAAAAAATAAAATTAAGTTTTGAACATTTAGAGTATAAATGGACAAATTATGATGACGCAATAAAATTATTAAACTGGGATAGTAATAAGACAGCACTGTGGGAGTTAAATGAAAGATTAAAAAGGAGGGATATGAATGAGAGCACCATTTCAAACATTAATAATACCATATAAAATTCAAAATGAGACTATATTATATGGAATATTTTTTAGAAAAAAACAAGAAATATGGCAATTTATAGCAGGAGGAGGAGAAGATAGTGAAATTGCAATTCAAACGGCAAAGAGGGAATTGGAAGAAGAAACAACAATTAAAGCTTCAGAAGATGATTTTATTAGACTAGAAAGCAAATCAATGATACCAGTTGTAAATATTACTGGAAATTTTACATGGGGACAAGATGTATATGTAATTCCAGAATATGTATTTGCTATTGATGTAGGTAATAGTGATATTAAATTGTCCAATGAACATAAAGAATTAAAATGGTTAAGTTATGATGAAGCAAAAAATAGTTTGAAATTTGATAGTAATAAAACAGCATTATGGGAACTAAATACAAAATTGGAGAGGAGACTATAATTGGTTAAAAAGAAAGTTTTAGAATTTTATGATATTAATAATGCAGTAGTTTTTGATATAGAAAAAGGTAATATAAATGATGTTTGGAAAGTAGAATTAGGAGATGAAAGTTATATTTTAAAAAAATTTAAAAAAATTGAATATGAGAGATTAAAATATATAATAAGCATTGAAAATGAGTTAAATGAGGACTCTAATTTTATAAAGAAAAACAAAGAAAATGAATATATTACTATTTATAATAATGAATTTTATGTTATATATAAATATATATTTGGACAAAAATTTTGTAGAGAAGATTTAATGTTTGATATGGCTATTGATATAGGAAAGTATATAGGTAAAGTACATAATAAACTTGAAGTTTTTGGAACAAAATGCGATAAAGAGTTTAGTGCAAAATTAAATATTAGACCTCCAAATATAATTGAGATAAAAACTCTTATTGAAGAGTCAAAGGATAATAAATATACGGAATTTTTAAAAAACAAATTAGAAATATTAGAAAAAATTAATTATAATAGTATCGTTGAAATACTTGAAAAATATTCAAAGCAAATAGTCCATGGGGATGTTTATTTGGAAAATTTAATATTAGATTTACAGAAAAATTGGCAGTTAATTGATTATGAACAAACAGGACTGTTTTATAAAGAATATGAAATAATAAGAGCATTGTTTATGATTTGTTATTGTGAAAAACATAGTGATGAGGACAATTTAAATAATATAAAAGGATTTATTAAAGGCTACAGAAGTATAAATAGTTTTATGAATTTTGAAAATATGTTGAATATTTTTATATTTTCTATTGCAAATAGTTTATATTGTTTCAGAAATTGGGAAAGTTTATCTATTGGGGAAAAAGAGTTTGCAACTTATAGGAATAGTATGTTAATTTGGATGGAAAAAAATAAATTTAAATTAATAGATATAGGTGAAAAATGGAAGTAAATGTAAAGAAATGTTTGGAAAAAATTTGTGAAAAGAATAAAATTTTAAATAATGTTAAGGTAATTAATACAAAATTTAATTGTAATAGGGTATTTGAAGTTAATAATTATATTATAAAGCTTTTTTATGGAAATAAAAAGAAGTTTTATTATAATGAATACTATATTTATAACAAATTAAAAGGTAAAGAATATATATCTAAAATGATAGATTACGGAGATATGTTCAATTGTAAGTATATAGTTTTAAGTAAGATTAAAGCATACCCGATTTATGAGAAATGGCATCAATTATCTGAAGAAGATAGAGAAGAAGTAATAAAAAATATTTGTAAAATACTAAAAGATATAAATAATTTAAAAAATTTGAGAGGGGCTATTAAGTTTAAAAGAAATTTAACGAGAGAATTTTATGAGAATTTAGAGGGATGTCAATTGGATTCTTTAATTAAAAAAGGGGTTTTAAAAATTTTTTATAATAGCATAAATAAATTTAATAGGAATGAAACAAGAAAATTAATATATGCTGATTTTCACTTTTCAAATTTTTTAATTGATAATAAAAAAAATATATATGTAATCGATTTTGAATTATTAAAGGAAGGAACGATTGATTATCAATTAGCATCTATAACATATATGTGTGAAAATCCTAAAGTAGAGGCTTTGGAAGAGGGAAATATTGAAATTAATGATTATAACACTATTATAGAGTATTTCAGGAAGTATTATATAGAGATGTTTAGTAAGAAGAATTGCATAGAGAGGATTAAGTTATATAATTTAATAGATGATTTAAGGGCGGTAAAAAATAAAAAAGTATCAATGAATATTATTTTAAAATATATAGAAGGGGATTATTAAAATATGCAAAAATTTAATATAAACGGGGAATTTGTAAATATTGGGATATATTCAGAACTTGAATATAGTATAACAAAAGAACTGCAAAAAATATTTTTATCATATCTTCAAATTGAGAATTCTACAAAGAAAGAGGATTATAAAATTTGTATTTTTAACAGTAATCACGACATACAATATACGGATTCCCTAAATGGGTATGATATATTTATTTCGCAAGAGAAAAAAATAATTTATACAGTTTTACCAAAAGAGTATTCAAAGGATAGTGTAATTTATATCAAACGATTAATAGAAAGTTTAAGAAATAGAATATTAGAAAGTAAAGGAGCAGTGTTTTTTCATGGTTCGGCTGTTTCAATAAATAATAAAGCGGCTATATTTGTAGGAAAGAAAAATGTTGGAAAAACAACGGCATTATTAAATTATTTATCTCAAAATAATGATGCAAAATATATGTCGAATGATAGAGTTGCACTAATTAGAGATAATGATAAAATAAAAGTGATTGGGAGTCCTACAAATTTAAGTGTAAGATTAAAAACATTAGAGAAGAATAAAAAATTTAGAGGAAATTTAACTTTAGAAGAAATGAAAAAGTTAAAAGTTGATTCGCAGGATAGATTTATTTTTTCAGTATATGATGTAAAGAAAAATCTAGATGTTGGAGAAAAAACAAGTTCAAATTTAGAGTGGGTTTTTTGTTTTGATTTTGAAGATAAAAATAAAAAATCATTTAGGGAGATTAATTATAGTGAAGCACAAAAATTTTTAGAAGATAATGTAATAAATGGTGTTTTTGAAAAAAATAGAATTATTGATAAGACTATAAACGTTGATAGGAATAATTTAAGTGACTTATTTGATAATAATATAATTAAATTCTATGAAAGAAAAGGTTTTTATCCAATTAACTTTAATGAAATTTTAAAAAATGAGATAGACAAGAAAGGAAAAGAAAATGAAAAAATATAATGCTCAACCACCCAATTTTTCTTATACATTTAGTGATTTTTTTAGTGTATTTAAAGCTATGATGCATTTGCAAAATAATAGGGAAAAAGTATACAAAGATGAAAGAGAAATTTTTGAAGAAAAAACAAAAAAATATTTTAATATTGAGTATGCTTTAAGTGTTACAAGTTGTGCTGTAGGAATAGATTTAGCATGTGAAAGTATTAATTTAAAGGAAGGGGATGAGGTTCTTTCCTGTGCAATTAATTTTTATGGAACTCATTTATCCGTATTAAAATGTAAGGCAAAATTAATATTAGTAGAACCAAAGGAGAATTCCGTACAAATTGATCCAGAGGATTTAATGAAAAAGATTAATATTAAAACAAAGGCAATAATAATAACTCAAATGAATGGTGCCTGTGCTGACATGGAAAAAATAATCAAATATGTTAAGAATAAAGAAAAGAAATTTAATAAAAAAATTTATATTATTGAAGATATTGCGAGAGCCTTTGGAACAGAATATTACAAAAAAAAGGTTGGAACAATTGGGGATATAGGAATACTTAGTTTTCAAACAAAGAAGAATTTTTGCACATTAGGAGAAGGTGGAATGGTTGTAACAAAAGATAAAAATATTTATAATAAGATAAAAGAACTTAGGGCATTTGGAGATAGGAGAGTATATGGGTCTAATTATAAATTATCAAGAGTTCAATGTGCAGTAGGATTGACTCAATTAAAAAAATTTGATAAATATAATAATAAAAGGATAAAAATAGGACAACATAGAGATAAGTTATTAAATGAATACAAAGAATATATTTATATTGAAAAGTATAAAAATATTAAAAATATTTATACATATTATAATATAATGTTGAATGAAAAATTTAATAGGGAAGATCGAGATAAAATTAGAGAAATTTTGCTAACAAAGTATAATATAGACACTTGTATTGCAAATGAACCGACTTATTTAACACATGAATTTATAAATAAAAATGTTGATGTAAATAATACGAGAAGAGCAACTAATTTAGGTGGAAGGATTATTTCATTATCAATTCATTATAACATGAAATTAAGAGATAATAGGTTCATTGTAGAGGCATTAATAAATAGTATTAAGGAAGTAAAAAAATGAATATTTATGACGAAATAATAAAAAAAAATAAAAATGTTGGAATTATTGGATTAGGATATGTTGGATTACCATTATTTTTAGAATTGTCAAAAAAGGTAAATACAATTGGATTTGATATTGATAAGGATAAAATTATACAATTAAAAAAGACATATACACAAAAAAATATTGTTGGAAAGATTGAGGAATTAATTAATTGTAATTGTTTTATTATTACAGTGCCTACACCAATAAAAAAAGATAATAAACCAGATTTAACTTATATTATTAAAGCAACAAAGATGGTATCAAGTATATTAGAAAAAAACAGTATAGTGATATATGAATCAACTGTATATCCAGGGGTAACAGAAACGGTATGTAAAGGGATATTAGAGGAGTCTAAATTGATATATAATAAAGATTTTTATGTTGGATATTCTCCTGAAAGGATAAATCCAGGGGATGTAAAACATAACTTGATAAATATAACTAAAATTATTTCAGCTAGTTGTCAGGATGCACTTGAAATTGTTGAAAAAATTTATAATCTTGTAGTTAATAGGGTATATAGAATTAGTTCAATTAAAACAGCAGAAGCTATTAAAATGTTGGAAAATACACAAAGGGATTTAAACATAGCGTTAATGAATGAATTTAGTAATATTTGTGAATGTGATGGAATTAATATTTATGAAGTAATAGAAGGGGCTAGTACTAAATGGAATTTTTACAAATGTTTTCCAGGTTTGGTAGGGGGACATTGTATAGGTGTTGATCCATATTATTATATAGAGTATGCAAAAAAATATAATAGGAGTAGTAAATTAATAGATACTTCAAGAAAAATAAATGAAGATATAAAAAATATAATTTTAAATAAAATCTATGAATCATTGAAAGGAGTTAGAAAAAAAAGAAATATTATAGTTGTTGGAGTTAGTTATAAACCCAACTCACCAGATATAAGAAATAGTAAGATATTAGAAATAATAGGAAGTCTTGATAAAGAAAAATATAATATATTTTTCTTGGATGAGATAATAAAAGACAAAAAGTTGAATTGTCTTTCAAAAAATGAATTAGTGAAAATAAATAATAAGGTCGATTTAATTATTTTTGCATCTTTACATAATATTTATAAAAATTTTACATATGAATTTATTAAGGCATTATTTAAAAAGGAAGTAAGGATAATTGAGATAGGAAATTATTACAAAGAGGACTTTTTAGAAAAGGCGGATTTTTATTGGAATCTATAAAAGTAATGTAAAAATAAGGTAGAATAATAAAATTTTTACAATATTTTGCTACATAAAGGGTAATCTATCCCTAAAAATTCAATAATTGTTACAAAATTGTTATGAAATTGTAATATAAATGTAATAGTTTTTTGGAAAAAAATGTGTTATAATGTAAAAGTGCAAGTTAAAAACTGCAAAAAATGAGGTAATGGTGGTAAAATAATGGAAAAAGATAATTTAGAACAGAATTTAGAAGAGGTTAATAACTATAGTGAATTAATAAAATTGTATAGAGAAGCAAATTTATGTCTTAAAAAGAAAAAATTGATTAACCAGGATATTATTTATATAGAACAACAGATTAGAAATAAATTTTTTAATAGTGAAGTATTTGATAAATATAGCACAAAGGTTATATTGAAACAAATTGTCGCATATGTTAAAGATATTGAAGATTTCGACGAGTCAAAATTGAGTCTTATAGAGGTCGGAGAAACTGTTGAAGAAACTCGAACATTACAAGATGTAGCGTGCTTATATGAAGAGAAATTTGTATCGTTATTTGGTATTTTAAAGGATGATTATAATTTATCAAAAAAATATAATTTAAAGAAATACATGAAACCTAATTTTTTTGAAGTAGTAAAATCAAAATCCAATAAAGGTGAATGTAAAATTGAGCAATATGGAGATTATTTTATACTAAAGGAAAGTGACAGACTGTGCATATATAAAGAAAAACCAATTACCGCATTAGTTAATGTTGAACAAACAGCATTTGACAAAATGAAATTAAAATTAATGTCGTTTTTTGATAAGAATATATTTACAAGAAATAAATTTTTACCTAACATGATGGAGGTATATAACACAAATAAGTTAAAACAATTTGATTTAGATGCATCTACTACAAGTAAAAGTAAAGCAAAAAATAGAATGAAGAATGTACTAATAGGTGATAGAATTAGAACGAGGGTAAAAGAAGATTGAAGCAAGATTTGATAATTTTTTATCACATAAATAAGATAGCTTAATGTTGATGTAAGATGTGTGAAAATTTTTAATAAAACTATTAATTAGTAATTCTATTATATAACAAAAGCAAGAATTTTCTTGCTTTTTTTGTTTAAATGTAGTAAAATGTATTAAGAAATATATAGTAGGGGAATAAAATATGAATAAAAAATGGGAAATATATAAAACTGACGAAGAAAAAATAAAAAAAATCACTCGAAAATATGGAATTAACAGGATACTTGCAAAGATTATATTAAATAGGGGAGTTAAAGAATTTGACATAGATAATTTTTTATATCCGAAAAGAGATAATTTTTATAACCCGTATCTTATGCCAGATATGGAAAAGGCCATCTCAAGGATTATTGAGGCTATAAACAAGAAAGAGAAAGTAATAGTGTATGGGGATTATGATGTGGATGGTATTACGAGTATTTGTGTAATTAAGAAATATTTAGAAGATAGGGGGTTAAAGGTAGATTACTATATACCTAATAGATTAATAGAAGGATATGGATTAAATAAAGCAGCGATTGATAAAATATTGTCGGATAATTATACTTTAATGATAACCGTGGATTGTGGGATTTCAGGAATAGATGAGGTGAATTATGCAAATTCATTGGGAGTCGATGTAATAATAACTGATCATCATGAACCAGGAAATAATCTACCAAATGCTATTGCCGTAGTAGATGCAAAAAGGAAAGATAGTAAATACCCATTTAATCAATTAGCCGGAGTGGGTGTAGCATTTAAATTGATACATGCATTGAATTTAGAATTAAATTTAGACCCAAAGGAGTTTTTAAAATATCTAGATATAGTATGTATAGGTACAATATCAGATATAGTGCCACTATTTGATGAAAATAGGGTTATATCAAGTTTAGGGTTAAAGTTGGTGAATCAAACAAAAAATATTGGATTAAAAAGTTTATTTAAAAGTATGGGGTATAATAAATTAGATGCATCCTCAATTTCATTTGGTGTAGCACCCAGGATAAATGCTTGTGGGAGAATGGGATTTGAAAAAGAGGCAATGGAATTATTTTTAACAGATAATATCGTAGAATCAGAAAGGATAACTAGAAATTTAAATGAATATAATAAGAAAAGACAGGAAATTGAAAAAAAGATATATGATGATGTTTTACAGAAGGCAAAAAAAGAAAGAGAAAAAGATTGTATAATATTAGGAAGTGACAATTGGCATCACGGAATAATTGGAATTGTCTCTTCAAAAATAACGGAGAAATTCTATAAGCCAAGTATACTTATTTGTTTTGAAAATAATATAGGAAAGGGTTCTGGAAGGAGTATTGAGGGCTTTGATTTATATAAAACAGTATCTTCATGCAGTGACAGCCTAGATAATTTTGGAGGACATGAAATGGCTGTGGGAGTAACTATTAAAAAAGAAAAATTTTCAATATTTAAGAATGAAATAGAAAAGTATGTAGCAAAATCAGACATAAAAAAAATATTACCTGTAATTAAAATAGATGCACAGATTGAATTAAAGAATATTAATTTAAAACTTGCTGAAAGTTTAGCCGTTTTAGAGCCTTATGGGGCTAATTATAAAAAACCATTATTTCTTATAAGAAACTTAAAAATATCATCAATCACAACTTTATCATCAGGAAAACATTTAAAAATGGTTTTAAAGGATAGGGAATATGTTATAAGTGCTGTAGGATTCGGAAAAGGGGAGTTTGCGGACGAATATCAAATAGGGGATAAAGTTGATATTGTTGGAAATATTGACATAAATGAGTACAAGAGTTATAAAACAATACAAATTATTGTGCAGGATATGAAGGCTTCTTCACAAATGATATAAAAAATGGGGGTGATAAATTTGGCTGAATTAGAAAACGTAAAGATTAATGATATAATTATAAAAATGAAAAAAAATAATAGAAGATGCGATGTTAAATTAATATTAAGGACTTATGATTATGCAAATAGACTTCATAAAGATCAATTGAGAAAATCCGGGGAACCATATATAATACATCCGCTTCAAGTTGCATATATATTAGCAAATCTTGAATTAGATGAAAATACAATATGTGCTGCATTATTACATGATGTGGTTGAGGATACTGATAAAACTGTGCAAGATTTAAAGATAGAATTTAATGAAGAAATTGCAGAGATGGTAGATGGGGTAACTAAATTAGGAAAGCTGGATTATACTACTATTAAGGAACAACAAGTTGAAAATTATAGAAAAATGTTTTTAGCTATGGGAAAAGATATAAGGGTTATCTTAATAAAATTAGCTGATAGACTTCATAATATGAGAACACTAAAATATCTAAGTAGAGAGAGGCAAATTGCAAACGCTAAAGAAACAGCGGAATTATATGCACCACTTGCAAATAGGTTAGGTATGTATTCTCTAAAATGGGAATTAGAAGATTTGTCGTTTAAATATTTACATCCTGAGGAATACCGAGAAATTGTAGAGGGTATTGATAAAAAGAGGGATGAGAGAATAGAATTTATTAATAAAATAACAGAAGACATTAGAAAAGAACTAAAGAAACAGAAAGTTGAGGCAGAGATAACTGGTAGAGCAAAGCATTTATACTCCATATATAGAAAGATGAAAAGGGATAATAAGGATATAGATCAAATATATGATTTATTTGCACTTAGAATACTAGTTAACTCCGTAAAAGACTGTTATGCGGCACTTGGAATAGTACATGAAATGTATAATCCTATGCCAGGGAGATTTAAGGATTATATATCTGTACCAAAACCAAATATGTATCAATCATTACATACCACATTAATTGGTAAGGGAGGAACCCCTTTTGAAGTGCAAATTCGTACTTGGGATATGCATAGAATAGCGGAATTTGGAATAGCAGCACATTGGGCCTATAAGGAAGCAAATAAAAATAAAAAATCAAACGTAACAGTTACCGAAGATAAATTATCGTGGCTTCGAGAAACTCTTGAATGGCAAAAGGAATTGCAGGATCCTGAAGAATTTTTAAATACATTAAAAACAGAATTATTCGAAGATGAGGTATATGTTTTTACTCCAAAAGGACAGATAAAGGTACTTCCAAGGAATAGCACTCCTATTGATTTTGCCTATAGTATCCATCAAGAGGTGGGAAATAGGATGGTTGGCGCCAAGATAAATAGCCGAATGATGCCGATAATCACAAAATTAAAAAATGGTGATATAGTAGAGGTTTTAACATCAGACCAATCAAAAGGTCCAAGCCGAGACTGGTTAAAATTTGTAAAAAGTTCATCAGCAAAAAATAAAATAAACCAATGGTACAAGAAAAATCAAAGGGAAGAAAATATTGAAAAAGGTAAGGATCTGATTGAAAAGGAAGTAAAGAGAATAGGAATGAACTATTCAGAGTTGTGTAGACAGGAATTTGTTCAGGCAGCTCTTGATAGATATAAATTCAATTCTATTGATGATATGTACTCAAGTGTTGGTTTTGGGGCTATATCTGCAGGAAAGGTTATTGCAAGAATATTAGAAGAATATAAGAAGGAACATAAAGAAGATAATGTTGAAGAAAAACTACAAGAACTTACAAAAACAAAATCAACGCAAAAAAAGAATGGCAAAACAGGAATAATAGTAAAAGGAATTGATAACTGTTTAGTGAAATTTTCAAAATGTTGCAATCCTGTGCCTGGGGATAATATAGTTGGATATATTACAAAGGGAAGGGGAGTAACAATACATAGACTCAACTGCAAGAATGTAAAGGATTTAGTTTCTGAAGAAAACAGAATGATTGATGTATATTGGTTTAATGAAGATAAAAATTCTTATAATGTTGAAATTGAGGTATATGCAAATGATAGAACAGGTTTACTGTCAGATATATTGGGTGAACTAAAAAAGATTAAATCTAAATTAATAGCATTAAATTCTAAAGCTGGTAAGGACAGGGTTGCTGTGATTGATTTAACCATGGAGGTAGAAAATATAGAGCAGTTAAACAATATTCTTAAAACCATCAGAAGGGTAGACAGCGTATACGAAGTAAAAAGAAGGAAGTAGTGATAAGTATGATACTAAAGAGGATAAAGGTAAAAACACCGTTAGGGAGTGAAACAAATTGTTATATTGTGAAGGACGAAGAAACAATGGAAACAATGGTAATTGATCCCGGCGCTGAAGTTGAAAAAATAGAAGAAATGTTAGATATTTTAAAAATAGATAAATTAAAGTATATATATTTAACTCATTGTCACGGGGATCACATAGGGGCACTCGAAGAATTGAAATATAAAAAAGGTGGCAAAGTATTAATTAGTAGGTATGATAAGGAAGGTCTTGAAAATTCAGATATAAATTTATCAGAGTATATAGGAGCGGGAAAAATACAAATTAAGCCAGATATTATAATAGATGATAAGGATTTGCTCCATCTAGGAAATATTGAATTTAAAGTTATACATACCCCAGGACATACAAGTCGGAAGCACCTGTTTATATTGTGAAAAGGAGAAATTGATTTTTTCAGGGGATACAGTATTTAGAGGTGCTTGGGGGAGAACGGATTTACCTACAAGCAATTTCGCTTCAATAATAAATTCAATAACTAATAAAATTATGATTTTGCCAGAGCAAACGGTGATATATCCAGGACATGGGAAAATGACCTTGGTTCAAGAAGAAGAACCTATATATCTTAGCTTGAGACCACGTAAAGATTAAACCTTAGTATAATTCGTCATATATTTTTTAAATTAACATATATATAATAAGAAGTATATATAAAGGAGATAGCCTAAGGTGGTAAGTTTAACAGTAATAAATATAAGGGACATAATAAAATATTTTTTTAAAACTATATTAATGTTAATAGTTGTGGTGATTGCAATAAGAGTTTTTTCAAATATTAAAAATAAAAGTGTGATTGAATCTAAAAAGCACACTTTTTTAACTTGTTTAAACCAAACTATTCCACTCACAAAACAAGTGAATACAAATACAAAAGATGAAGGACAAGAAGAAGTTTTATTTAAAGAGGACTTTTTTAAAAATATATTGTCTATTAATTTAAGTCTTATAGGAAATGTTGATAAAATTAATGAAGCTAGCAATGACCATAATGAAAGTTTACAAGAAGATATAGCAGTTACAGAACAAAGTTACACTGAGCAAGAGATAAAACTTGCAAATGAGAATTTACAAACACAAGTTCAGGAATCTGGAATTGAACCTAAATTTACAAATGAGCACAGTGGTGTTCAGATAAAGAACGAGACTCGGATTTGAAATAACAGAGGAAATGCTAGGGGGAGATATTAAAATTAATAAGGAAGATATAATTATTTTTCATACCCACACATGTGAAAGTTATACACCAAGTGAGAATTATATGTATGAAACAAATGGAACGTATAGAACAACAGATTTAAATTTTAGTGTGGCAAGAGTGGGAGATGAACTTACTAATCAACTTAAAGCCTATGGATATAATGTAAGTCATGATACAACATACCATGATTATCCTGCATATTCCGGTTCCTACGGACGTTCATTAGAGACGGTAAGTGCGATGATAAATAATAATTCACAAACGGTAATTGATATACATAGGGATGCAATAGGAAGTAAGTCAGATTATGCACCTAAGGTAAAAATTGGTGAGGACATAACTGCTCAATTAATGTTTGTAATAGGAACCAATGGTGGGGGAGCGGAGCATACAAACTGGGTAGAAAATTTAAAGTATGCTGTTAAGTTACAAGAAAAGGCAAATGAATTATATCCAGGACTTTTTAAACCATTAATCTTAAGAAATTCTAGATATAATCAACATCTTACAACGGCTTCTACCATAATAGAAGTAGGTGCGACGGGAAACACTTTAGATGAATGTTTAAATAGTATGAAATATTTAGCAAAGGTAATTGATGAATTGTAACTAAAATTATATAAAAATACTAAAAATCCCTTGCATTAAAATAGAAAAATATATATAATGAATTCATAATGAAACAAGGGGGGGAGATAATTTGAAAATTTTAGTTATTAACTGTGGTAGCTCTTCACTTAAATATCAATTAATAGATATGAAAGATGAGGAAGTATTAGCAAAAGGAAATTTTGAAAAAATAGGGCTAGAGGATTCATTTTTGACGCATAAGGTTAAAGAAAAAAAATATACTATAAATAAAAAGGCGGATAATCATGAAATAGCGATAAAGACTGTTTTACAGCAACTAACAAATAAAGAATATGGAGTAATTAATAATTTAGATGAAATTTCAGCAGTTGGGCATAGGATAGTTCAGGGGGGAGAATTTTTTGACAAATCGGTTTTAATAAATGATGATGTAATAAAAAAAATTAAGCTGTGTATTGAACTTGCACCACTTCATAACGGGGCAGCAATAAAGGGGATAGAAGCATGTAAAGTTGCAATGCCAGGAAAACCTATGGTTGCAACCTTTGATACAGCATTCCATCAAACTATGCCAAAAGAAAACTACTTATATCCTATACCGTTAAGATTTTATTCAGAGTATAAAATCCGCAAATATGGGGCGCATGGAACATCTTATAGATATGTTTCACAGAGGATTAATGAAATTATGGACAAGCAAGGGAAAGAACGTAAAATTGTTGTTTGTCACTTAGGACAAGGTGCGAGCCTGGCAGCTATACAAGATGGTAAGGTTGTCGACACTAGCATGGGATTGACTCCAATGGGAGGGATTATGATGTGCCAAAGGGTTGGTGATATAGATCCTTCTGTTATAACTTATATGATGGAAAAAGAAAATATTTTACCTCGAGATATGGTTGAGTTATTAAATAAGCAGTCTGGCTTACTTGGAGTGACAGGGGTTAGTTCTGATTTTAGAGAAATAGAAAAGGCAGCATCTGGGGGAGATGAAAAAGCTATTTTAGCTATTAAGATGTATGTAGAAAAAGTTGCAGAATTTATTGCCAAATATATGGTGATAATGCAGGGAATAGACGTTATAGCTTTTACAGCAGGTATAGGAGAAAATCAAATTGGTGTAAGAGAAAAAATTTGTGAAAAATTAAAGGTTTTTGGTGTGCAAATTGATAAAGTTGCAAATAATTGTAGAGGGGAAGAAACTAAAATTTCGTCAGAGAACTCACAAATTGAGGTTTGGGTTGTACCTACTAATGAAGAGTTAGTTATTGCCAGGGATACAAAAAAGTTAGTTTGAAAGGAATGATAAATATGGGTTTAGTTACCACAAAGGAAATGTTTAAAAAGTCTATGGAGCAAAAATTTGCTATTGGGGCTTTTAATGTAAATAATATGGAGATTATTCAAGGAATTACAAGAGCAGCAGCAAAACAGAATTCTCCTGTTATTTTACAAGCTTCATCGGGAGCTATAAAGTATGCAGGAGCAGGATATTTAAGAAGGATGGTAGAGGCGGCTTTAGAAGAAAATGATATTCCAATAGCTCTTCATTTAGACCATGGTGCAGATTTTGAAATCTGTAAACAGTGTATAGATAATGGATTTACATCTGTAATGATTGATGGTTCAAAATATGATTTTGAAGAGAATATTGCATTAACTAAGAGGGTTGTAGATTATGCTCATTCAAAAGGGGTTGTAGTTGAAGCGGAACTTGGAAAGTTAGCTGGTATTGAAGATGACGTTAATGTTGCAGCTGAGGATGCAATGTATACCGATCCTAAACAAGCAAAAGAGTTCGTACAAAGAACGGGGTGTGATTCTCTTGCCATCGCGATAGGGACAAGCCATGGTGCTTACAAATTTAAGGGAGAGGCTAAACTAAGATTTGATATCTTGGCAAAGATTAAAGAGGAATTACCAAATACCCCTATTGTTTTACATGGGGCATCAACAGTTATTCCAGAATTAGTTGAGATATGCAATAAATATGGGGCTGATATACCTGGAGCAAAAGGCGTTCCTGATGAGATATTGAATCAGGCAAGTAAATTAGGGGTATCAAAGATAAATGTTGATACAGATTTAAGATTGGCTATGACAGGGTATATTCGTAAATCTTTTGCAGAAAATCCTTCCAATTTTGACCCAAGGAAATATTTAGAACCAGCAAGGACAGCTATTGAGGATACCGTGGAACATAAAATCAGGGATGTATTTGGGTCTAGCGGGAAGGCTAGTATCTGTTAATTTCCAAATATTAATAATAAGGAACTAATTGAGAAACCCATAATTGCATAGAATGTCTGAGGGTAGAATTTTTTAAATAAAATTTTTATAATAAACATAAAAAATATTGTTCCCAAAATTAAGCCAATCCCCATAGGAATTAAGATTGAAAAATTAATAAAGGAAATTGCTGATAAGTAGGCAGGATAGACCCCTAGTAATAAAAGTATAACACTACTACTAACACCGGGAACAACCACTCCGATTGACATTAGAAAACCACTAAGAATTAGATACGCAAAGGAATTACACATAGTTAGATATGGCATAGAGTTTTCTAAACAATTAAGATATATTGTAATACCAAAGGCTATTATAAAGAACGCTATATAATATATTTTAAAGGGATGTTTTGAACTTACAGTTTTGTATAAAGGGGGAAAACTGATTAGTATAAAACATGTAAATATTAGTTTTAGAATAGTTGGATATTTATTAAAAATGAATAGTAATATATTACCAAAAATAAAAACACCGAGAAGGATTCCAATTCCAATAGGAAATAGGAATCCTATACTTTTTTTAAAGTCTTTAAAGATATTGAAAAAACAATCTAAAAGCTTTTCGTATATATTGAATACAACACAAATAACTCCACTACTAATACCAGGAAGTATTGCACCAGCACCAAGAAAAACACCCTTTATAGTATTCACTAAAAAATTCATAAGGATCACCTTTTTAATTATATTTAGTATGAATTTAATTTATGCCAATAAATCCGCACAACTGCTTGACATAAATAGTTAATTATGATAGAATGGTACGAGATTGATTGCATAAGTAACCTAGAAATAATAATTTATTTATAAGGAGTGAATACTATGGATGGTATAACAAATAACAAAAGAAAGGCTATTATTGCAACTAATAATAATATGAAATTTAATGAAATTAAGGGATTATTAACTAAATTTGATTGTATTTCATTACAGGAATTAGAGTGCAAAATTAACGAGGAAACTATTGACAGTAAAGAATCTATACAAAACAGGGCATTACAAAAAGCAGAAATGTTTTCTAAGTATTTTAATGAAATTTGTTTAGCAGATAAGGCGATGTTACAAATTGAAAAATTAAATGGATGGCCTGGTAATGTGTGTGATGGATGCTTCGATCTAATTGGTGATTGCTTAGTTGATTTAACATTAGAATTACTAGGAAATTATAAAAAAAGGAATGCAATTTTTACTGTTGCTACCGCAATATATTACCCTAATGGAAAAAATATAGTAATCTTTACTGAAACTTTAGAGGGGAAAATTACGGGAGAAGCAAGAGGAACAAATGGATTGGGATTTGATAAGATTTTTGAGTTATCGAATAATCATTATAGTAGATTTAATGGTAAAACATTAGCCGAATTAACAAATGAGGAAAAAAAATTGGTATCGCCAATGAGAAAAGCATACAAGAAAGTGAGTGATATGGCAAATATAACTTTACCGTATAGGTATATATAACAGAATTTTGAGATTATATATAAATAGTGGCTTCGGTCACTATTTTTATATAATAGGAAAGTTACCCTTTCCTATTATATAAAAAGGGCTTTGCCCTAAATTAATGCACACAAAAATTTAAAAAATTTTTGGCGCATGAACAAAGACGTGGCATGGAAAGAATTTAAAAGTTTAAAGTATATTGATCATGCCACTTTTGTTCTATAAATAATAGGAAAGTTCACTTTTCCTACTATATAAACGTTTCGATAGAAATAGATGCGAGGGTAAATGGTAAACTGACCACCTGGGTTAATGTTTTTTATAGGTAAGTGTGATATACTTATAAAATAAGAGAAAGGGTGGCGGTTGGCTATGAAAAAAAAGATAGTAGAAAATTTTGTTAATGTAAGACAAATAATTAATAATTCGGCAAAGAAGTATGCAGATTCGAATGCGTTTATTATAAAAAATAAGAAAGATGGAAAGGAAACTTATTATAATATAACATTTAAGAGATTTAAACAGGATATTGACGCATTTGGAACAAGTTTATTAGAATTAGGTTTGAAAGGTAAAAGGGTTGCCATTATAGGTAAAAATAGGTATGAATGGGCTGTCTCATATTTTGCAGTTTTAAATGGAGTTGGAATTGTAATTCCACTTGATAAAGGGTTACCAGAACAGGAAATAGAAGAACTTTTGCAAAGAAGTAGGGCGGATGTAATTATTTTTTCCAAGGAATATGAAGAGACAATGGATAGACTAATTGAAAAAAAGACAACTGGTGTTAAGATTTTTATAAATATGGATGGATTGAGTGGTAAGAAATATATTTATTATAGTAAATTAATAAAACAGGGGAAAGAACAAATTAAAAACGGAAATTTAAAATATTTAATGGAACAAATTGATAATGATGGGATGAGTGTTATTTTATTCACATCAGGAACAACGTCAATTTCTAAAGCGGTAATGTTATCACATAGAAATATTGCCTCAAATGTATATGCTTTGAGAGAAAAGGAGGATATTTATAATAGAGATGTAAATATGGCTTTTTTACCATTCCACCATACTTTTGGTTCAACGGGATTATTATTTTTTTTAAGCGAAGGAGCCTGCACTGTTTTTTGTGATGGGTTGAGACATATTCAAAAAAATTTGAAAGAGTATAAAGTATCAGTATTTTTTTGTGTACCATTAATAATTGAAGCAATGCATAAGAAGTTAATGAGTGGAATTGAAAAGAAAGGAAAGTCTAAATCATTTAAGATTGCAATGAGTTTAGGTAAAGTTTTATATTTCTTTGGAATTGACATTAGAAGAAAATTATTTAAAGACGTTATTAATGAACTTGGCGGGAATATAAGGTTTATTATAAGTGGAGCTGCTTCTATCAATAAAAATGCTGCTAAAAGTTTTAATGATATGGGAATTTTAACAGTTCAGGGATATGGTTTAACAGAGACTGCACCAACGTTAGCAGCCGAGAATAAATGCACAATTGAGTATGGTTCCGTTGGTAGACCAATGTGTAATGTTAAGTTAAAAATAGATAATCCTAATGAAAAAGGAATTGGGGAGATTATAGTCAAAGGTCCTAATATTATGCTTGGTTATTATGAAAATGAAGAGGCAACAAATGATGTATTAAAAAATGGATGGTTTTATACGGGGGACTTGGGCTATATAAGTAAAAAGGGAAATCTTTTTATAAAGGGAAGAAAAAAGAGTGTTATAGTCTTGAAAAATGGTAAAAATGTTTATCCAGAGGAGTTGGAAATATTGGTTGCGAAACTACCGTATGTTGCGGAGAATATAGTGTTTGGAATTGAGAAAGATGGAGATTTTGAACTTAATTGTAAAATGGTATATAACATGGATGTTGTTAGAGATATTTTTGGAGATGTATCAGATAATGAGTTAAGGGAAAGTGTATGGGAAGATATAAAAAAAATAAATAAAACACTTTCAAATTATAAGCATATTAAAAATGTTATTTTGACGAATGAACCAATGGAAAAAACTACAACAGGTAAAGTTAAAAGGAAGAGTGTGGAATTATTGACAAACTTACCATAATATGTTATAATTGCAAATATGAATTTATATGAATAGGAAAGATTTAGTTGCTTTCCTAAAAAACGTAAGTATGAAGTTACGATTTATAGCTATTTTTTTGGTTCATTACGTCGCTACTATAATTTTAACACTGTGGAACTATTAACCAGGATTTTTTTCTTATTTAAGAGAGGTGTTCTTATGGATAAAGACATTCAAGCAATAAAGAGAAAACTATTAGTAAAATACGGTTTCTTTGGTAGTATACTTGCCAATACCAAATTTATTGATAAGAGTGGTGAGATTGAAACAGCCGCAACTGACGGAAAGAATATTTATTACAATAAAGAGTTTTTAAATGAATTGAATGATAATGAAAAAGTTTTTGTATTTGCACATGAGTGTAGTCATATTGCTTTTAACCACATTAAGAGGGCTAAGGGAAAAGATATAGAAATATGGAATATTGCAACGGATGCTGTTATAAATGCCCTTCTAAAAGATGATGGATTTGAGATGAAGGAAGGATTTGTGGATATGCCGGAGGCAATAGATTATAACTCCGAAGAATTTTATGAAAAACTAATACAAGAAGATAAGGAACAGAATAATAATTATCAAAATTCACATCAATTATGGGATTACCAATATGAAATCTCCCAAGATGGAGAATCTGGAAGGGGTGGACGAAGCGACAATTCTCAAGATGATAATTCGGGCAAAGGAGAACAAAATAGTAATTCTAATGATGATTTATCGAAAGAGCAAGAGGAAAACTCTAAAATGGGCGAGAAGGAAGTTTTTAAAAAGAGTAAAGAACAAAGAAAAAATGATTTAGAAAAGCTAAAGGAAGCTCTAGCTAGAGAAGCTTCAAGCTCGAAACAGGCGGGGGATACAACAAATTCCGAAAGGAGAAGAATAAACATTGGTAAAGCAAAGCCATTAGTAAATTGGAAGGGGATTCTTAAAGAGAATGCTAAATATGATTTAGATTGGTCATACCAGAATGCTTCTATCGAATATGGTGTAGTGAACCCTAGTTTAGAAAAATTTCCAAATCTTGAAACAGAAATAGTAATTGATACTAGTGGATCAGTAGACGGAGAACTCCTAAAGAAATTTTTTCAAGAGTGTAAAAATGTTTTGAAAATCTCCAGAGTTAGAATAGGTTGCTTCGATACAAGATTTTATGGGTTTAAGGAAATAAAATACGAGAAGGAGCTTGATCAAATAGAAATCTTGGGTGGCGGAGGAACAAATTTTGATGTTGCTGTAGAGGCATTTTCGCTAAAAGCTGAAAACAAGATTATTTTTACAGATGGTTGTGCAAGTATGCCAAGAATGGCATGTAATGTTACGTGGATAGTTTATGGGAATGAAATCTGTCCAAAAGGAGGAAGAGTTATCTATATAAAATAAGTGGAATATGGACAAATTAGAAAGCAAAAGTTTGCTATTACTAATTTGTCCAACAAAAAGGGGATAAACATAATTGTTTATCTCTCTTTTATATAATAGAAAAGTCTTCCTTTCATATTATATAAAAAGGGCTTCGACTTATACTAATATATATAAAAATGTTGACAAATTATGTTAAATGATATATAATGTATTCATTGAAATTTGTAATATAATCTTTTTTTAAAAAATAATTTTAAAAAAAGGAAGAAGGTAACAAATCTAATATTATCAACTAGTCGGAACAAGAGTATAAATGCTAATCATAATATCATAAGTAACTATATTAAATAAAATCATTAAGATAGGGAGGATGATAATATGGAAATGAAAACAGCTTTGAAAAATTGCTGTAAGGTAATTTCACCAGGAGCAAATCATATGATGTTTATAGATATTGAAGGTAAACTCTATGGATGTGGTTATAACAATTATGGGCAATTAGGGGATGGAACAACAGCAAGGAGGGAAAGTCCGGTTCAGATAAAGAAAGACAGTAGATTTATCTATGTTTCAGCTGGTGTGTACCATACTGTGGCAATAGATAATGAAGGAAGGCTCTATACATGGGGAGAAAATGAACATGGAGAACTTGGAGATGGCACTACAATAAGTAGATTAATTCCAAAACATATAATGACAAAGACTAGATTTATTTATATTTCAGCAGGCAGACATCATACGTTGGCAATAGATAATGAAGGGAAACTATATATATGGGGAAACTTTATACAACCAGGAGATGACATGGCAACAGATCATTTAACTCCAGAACGTATAATGAAGGAAACAAGATTTATCTGTGTTTCAGCTGGGTTTTGTTATACTGTGGCAATAGATAATAAAGGAAAACTTTATACGTGGGGGGAAAATAGTTATGGACAACTTGGAGATGGCACTACAATAAGTAGAGCAATTCCAAAACATATAATGAAAGCTAAAAGATTTACCGATGTTTCGGCAGGAGAGGAGCATACAGTAGCAATAGATAATGAAGGAAAACTCTATACATGGGGGGATAATAACTATGGACAACTTGGAGATGGCACAATGAAAAATTATAGTTTAAAGCCAAAGCAAATAATGACAGCAAAAAGATTTACCGATGTTTCGGCAGGGGAATTTCATACAGTAGCACTAGATAGTAAAGGAAAAATTTATTGCTGGGGATGTAATAGAAATGGACAACTTGGGGATGGCACAACGGAAAATTGTTTAAAGCCAAAGCAAATAATGATAGAGAAAAGATTTACCTGTGTTTCGGCAGGTGGAGATCAAACAGTAGCAATAGATAATGAAGGAAAACTATATAAATGGGGAGATAATAACTATGGACAACTTGGAGATGGCACAACGAATAACAATTGTCTAAATCCAAAACAAATAATGACAGGAATTAGATTTGGTTCCCTAAATAGGAGTATGGAAAATGAAGTCGTAAATCTAGAAAAAAATACTGTATACTCTGAATATGGATTATCTCTTGAAAATGTAACCGAGGAAAACATTGTTGCAGGGTGTGTTGAGGCAGGAATTCCAGT
>JAUNSP010000112.1 GCA_030539155.1 Clostridia bacterium | reverse complement strand
CAAGGGATGTAGCGTTTACGTTCCTAGAATCCATATTTTTCATACTGTTTTTCATCTTAAAATTTCCTCCTTGTTTTAATTTTTTGTTTTAGGGCACAGCCCCATCCATAAATTAATTATAAAATTTATTTTTCAAATAGTCAATAAAAATTACAAAAGTTTAAAAAAATTTTTTCAAACATATCGGAAAAGCACTTCCTTATAAAAGACACAAAGAGGACCTTTTACAGTCCTCTTCTATTTCTAATCACAAATCCTTACTAATCTATTTCTTCTACACTTCCCCAGTTTTCCCTTGGTTTACAATTTGCATAAAACCAATCTTTTGCAGAATTTTTTATTATAAGCTTGCAATTAGAAATGGTTGTGCCATAAAATATACCTCCGGTATTTAAATTTGGTTGTCTTTCCACCCCAAAGTTTCCTAAATTTAATTCTTCTAAATTAGAAATATATGCAAACATATCTACACAACTTGTAACCTCTTTTGTACTAAATCTATCTCCCAAATCAACTTTTTTTAAATTTGTGCACGACTGAAACATAACCGCTAAATTTCTAATTCTTTCCGTATAAAAATTATTTCCTAATGCCACACTCGATAAAGAACTACAACCCCTAAATAACCACTCCATATTAATAACATTTTTTGTATTAAATTTATCTCCAAGGTTTATATTTTGTAGTGCAGAACAACCCTCAAACATACGATGCATATTTGTTGTAACTTTAGTATTAAAATTATCATCGAAGCTAACAGGGTTATCTACATTTGAACTTATTGTCTCTAAATTGTGCATACCGGCAAAAAGATATGCACAATTTCTAGGTGCTATTACATCTCCATTTGCTCCTATAATAATATTATATCCTTCAGCATCATTTCCTGTCCACCAACACATTACACTTCCAGGTTTTTGACCATTTGCTGTAATATCCTTTTTATTTAATACATTTGTTAAATCTGGAATCTTATTTTCAAAAATTATTGATTTTATATAAACTCTGTCAATATCTGTTCCATCTAACCAATCTAGTTTCATTATATTTTCTCTTCCTTCACAATAAATTTTTATTTGGTTAGTTCCAAGTTTTGAATATACTACATAAATCAGATCTTCTATCTTTAGTGCTGTTTCATATTCGTTTGCCTCAGCTTTCCTTTGAAATATGTTTTCTTGTAATACAACACCTTTTTCCCTTAACTGATCTACATATGTTTCTACTGTCAAACCTGTTTGACCTTCCATTTGCATCGCTGCTAATTCTAGTTCTAATCTTTCTTGCACACTCGCAGTTTCGTACTGACCCTTTGCTAATTTTGCTTTTTGAAAAATGCCATTTTCGCCTAATGTTAAATTAATTGTAATTCCTGCTAAAATTAGCATAATTACAATGGTAATAATTAGTGCAATTAAAGTTATACCCTTTGAGTTACAAGAGCCCCTATCCAGATTCTGCCCGCAGTTATTAAAATTTTGCGCACCAAAATTAGAGCCCGAAAAGATTTCCGCACCTCTGCCTTTTTTAAGTAATTCTTTTTCCCCTCCTTTAAAATTAACCGTGTGTGTGTGTGTGTGTGTGTGTACAGCCGCAAGGGA
>JAUNSP010000064.1:4171-6134 GCA_030539155.1 Clostridia bacterium | reverse complement strand
TTTGTAGATTATGTTAAAGAAAATAAAGAAAAATTAATAAATGAAGGTGGTGTATCAACTACTAATTCAATTAAAGAAGAAATAAGAAATTGTTTAATATATGATGAATATTATTACGAATATGAAAAAAATGGTGTTGTTCATATAATTGAAGCAAAAGATTTTGATGATGAATTGATAAATCTATTTGCTCAAGAAACATTTGACATTGTTGATTGGCAAACTACACAAGCACTTATAAATGAAATAGATTGGAGAGAAGATATTTCACAGTATTATAATAAAAAATTAAAAACTGAAGAAATAGAAATGTAAAGGAGGAAATATGAAATTATTAACAAAAGAAATAGAGGATAAATTAAAAGCACATCCACTTGGTAGTCAAGATGGACTAGGTGGTAAAGCAGAAGTATTAGTAAAATACTTTAATCCTTATGGTTCAGGAACTTGGTTAATAACAGAAGGTGAAAAGCAAGAAAACGGAGATTATTTGTTATTTGGATATTGTCATATTATGGAATGGGAATGGGGTTCTGTTATGTTAAGTGATCTACAAAACATAAAACTACCTGCGGGATTGACGATTGAAAGAGATTTATATATAGGTGATAACAAATATATTGAAGATTTTGTGGATTATCCTTATGGTAAGGAAGATGAACTAGACTATGAGTAATAATAAACAAAAATATGAAATTAATAGATATGGTTGGGAAAAGAAATATTTAAATTGTTTATGGAATGATGGATTAGTAGCGGATATTAGAACTCCCAAAGGCACGTATTTTATATATGCAGTTGGAGATGTGAGATGTAGCTTAATTACCAAAAAGAATCTGATTCTTGCTGATGAAAAAATAAAAAAAGGAACAGAAATAGCTTATGTCAAGGGTGATGGAACTAGTTTTTATCATGAGATGAAGTCATATATTAATGGAGATAATGATTTAAGTAAAATTATTTCTGGAGAGCATCCATTATATGAATTAAAATTTCAAAATAATAATTGGTTGTCATTAGATTTTTGTGATTTAAATGATCAATATTCAGGATTAGATATTATATTAGATTCTAATAAATTAGATGGAGCAGTAGAAGAGGTCCTAGAAATGATACCTGAATTAGAAAGTAAAAGCACAAAGGAAATAGAGGTGTAAGTTAGGATGAATAATGGTTTTCAAGAATTTGAAGATTCAATTTTTCGAATAATAAATGAAGAAATATTATATGACAACGATTTACATACAGCACCAGATGATTTAGAAGATGAAAATTCATCAGAAATGGAAGTGGTTAATTGAATGAAAGTTAGTATAAATGAATATAGAGTAGAAAATATTAATTGGTTTAAAGAACATGAAGGATTAGATGCTTTTCAATGCGATATTATTCATTCCGATGAAAAAATAGGATTCTTTTCGGAGGATTACATGAATGGACCAGACAATTACAATTTTATTACAGATTTTGATGAGGAATTAAAAAAATTAAGAGAAGCATCAAAGTCTTTTTTTAAAGAATATTCTAAAGAAGAAGAATTGTTTATGGAAGAAGATTTTTTCATTAGATTTTTAGCATCATTAAACGAAGCAACAGAAAAAGCAAAAGAAGGGCAATCCATAATAATTAATACAAATTACCCTTATGATTATAAGATAGATAAAACGAGTAAACTTATGGAACCTACTATCAAACAAGAGAAAGATTATAATCAATTAATGATACCAGTGGTAGCTTTTAATTTGAATTTGCAAACAATAAAAGAAATAGAAAAGGAGAATGATGTTAATGAATTATAGTAAAGAATTTTTATCATATTTAAAAAGTGATGAAGTTTATTATAAACTAAATGTAGATAATAGAGTTTATAACATAGTGAAATTTCCATATAGTAGTTCTTTAGAATTACTATTTATGACCTATAATTATAATCAATCTATTTTACCAACAAATAAGTTAGAAT
>JAUNSP010000064.1:0-4071 GCA_030539155.1 Clostridia bacterium | reverse complement strand
CAAGAAATACAAGTATGAGTATAAAAATATCTGAATATAAAACTTATTTATGGGATTATTTGAACACATATCATAACGTTACTAATCCTAAACAATTTTTTCAATGTTTGAATCCTGAACATACAGATAATAATCCCAGTATGATGTTTACTAGTAAATATAATATTTGTAAATGCTTTTCATGTGGAGTTAGTTATGATATTTTTGATTTAATTGGAATAGATTACAATATTGATAATTTTAAAGAACAAATAAATAAATTACAAGAATTGTATTTTGGTTATATTCCGAATAAGAAAACAGAATATCATCCAATAGATAACAAAAAATATGATTATACATATTACTTTAAAAAATGTAAAAAAAGTATATCAAAAAGTACATATTTACAAAGTAGAGGTATTACTTATAATTTAATAGAAAAATATAATATTGGATTTGATGAAGAAAGACAGTTAATAGTTTTTCCAATTAATAAACATTGTTATTTTGCTAGAAGTACAATTAATGGTGATAAAATAAAAAGTAAAGGTAGTAGTGATATTTGGAATAAAAAATTGTTATTAGAAAATGATAGTTCAATAATATACGTAACAGAAAGTATTATTGATAGTTTGTCATTAGAGACAATAGATCCTAATGTTAAGACAATTAGTATAAATGGTATAGGTAATATCAATTCACTTGTATATGAGCTTAAAAACAACGAGTTTAAAGGATTAATAATTATCTCTTTTGATAATGATTATTCTGGAATTGGAGCCAGTGAAAAACTAAAAAAGGAACTAGCAGATTTAAATGTTAGTTCTTTTTCTAATACATTAATTAATAATTTTGGTGCAGATAAATGCAAAGATTTAAATGAAGCATTAATAGAAAATAAAGAGTTATTAAAAAATAATTATGAATATTTTAATACTTATTATTTAAAATATTTAGAAGAAAAAAACAAAAAAGAAAGTAGTGGTGAATATGTCCAATAATATGGAATTGACAAAAATGATTATAGCAGAAAAAGATAAAGTAATATTAAAATATAAACAAAAATTAAATGATATTAAACAACATTATGGTGTAGAGTTTGATGTAACACATTTTAAAGATGACAAAGTAAAAAACATCACTTTTGTTAATCTAAAATATAAGAAAAGTTTTAATAATGTATCAATAAGTTATGATAATACTTTAGGTAAAATGAATTATATTAATTATGAATTTTCAGACACAAGAATTGCAAAAGGTATTAATCATAAAAAATTAATTCCAACTATTGATAAAGAATATAAATTAAAAATGATTGTTGCTGAAATTGATAGAGCTAATAAAGAATATATAGAAGAACTTAATAAGATAGATGAATTATATAAAAATGCACCAAATTTATCTAACACTAAAGAATATAGCAAAAAAGATGAAAATGAGTAGTTTTTTAACAAAGTGCATATAATTTTTTCTTTTAGATAAAGGAATTTTTTAAAAATTGCATATACTTTGCATATAAATATACTCATTTTCGCAAGTGCGAAAATAGATTTGCACCAAAGATACGGAGCAGAAGTCTTATGAAATAAAGATTTCTGTTTTCGTTTGGTGCCATCCCATATCCTGTTGTATTTAAAAACATGTAGAAAAACAATAAAAGTGAAAAGAGGTTAAGTTATGAAACAAATATTTTTAGTATTAATGGTGCTGATGTCTATGATAAGTCTTATTATAGAAAAAAGTGAAACATATCAGATAATAGTTGTCGGTGTATTATTCTTAATATTGATGGAATTAGAAAAAATAATCAAAAAGAAAAATTAAAGATGGGAGGTTTGAGATTTGAAGACAGCATATTTTTATATAAATGGATCACTACTTAATAGTGGTGATAAATATGATCAAGATAATGTATTAGAATTAGATAAACAATATATTTATGAAATAAATAATTATGGTGTATCTAAAAAATTAGATAAATGTAAATATGGTGCTATATGTGATGCTTTTACAACGGTAAAAGGAGAAAGAAATATTGTTGCTAATTCTTATGTTGCAATATTTGAAATTAATATAAGTAATGCAGAATTTAAAACAATAGATGAAGAAATAATGCTTGCTGATTTTGATATATTAGATTTTATTAAAAATAAATCTAAAAAACTAATATATAGTGGAATGTTTAATAAAGATAAAAAATTCGTAGAAGATTTTATTAAAATTTAAATGGTGCTAATTTATAAAAATAGGGGGTGATTATTTATGAGTAGATATACAGTAGATTTGACAGGAGAAATAGAAAACAAATTAAAAGAATATATGAAAGAAAATAAAATAAAATTACGAAGTGTAGGAATTAAGAATTGTATAGTAGATGCCACCAATAAAGAAAATATAAATATATTTTTGCTAGAATTAGATAAAAAATTTAATAAGATTTTATATAGACAAAATATGTTAAAAAAATTGTTAGAACAATTATTTGTTAATATGGGATTTCCTGTAAATGAAATTGTAGAAAATGATTTAGTATTAAAAGACTTCTATGACAAAAATAATAAATTTATAGGGAGGCTTGATTAATGAATAAAAAGGAAATAATTAGACGTAGCATATCAATACCAAAAGATATTGATGACAAGATTAGTATAATGGTAAGCAAATATTCTTATACCGTAAAAAATGATTTAATTGTTGAACTTATTGAATTAGGTATTATTAAATACGAAGAAGATATTGAACTAAAAAATAAAATAAATACGTTAATGGTTAAAGTAGAAGAACTTTTAAATAATATAGAAAGTAAATAATGGAAGATTCAAAAGTTGTATTTATTACTCATCCATATTATGCTGTTAATAATCCAACTAATAATTTTAGAATATATAAAAAAGCCAAGAATTCTAATCATTGGTCATATATTCAATGTAAAAATAAAAATGAATATAGGCAAAAGATAAAAGAATATATAGGTGGCTTTTTTGATTATGGTAGAAATGAAGAAAAAGCTCATATTTCCGTAAAAGAATATATAAAAAGTGATAGTTCTTTATTTGATTATTTTATGGGTGGCAAAAAAGAAAATAGTGTTATGGAAGAAAATCAAATGAAACGAGAAGAAATGGCTATGCTTAAAAATGGTTCTTTTTTACTTGATAAAGATGTATCTGCAATTCAAAAAAGATGGTCTAATTATATTGAAAATAGCAATATTCAATTAGCGGTATTATCTTTTAATCAAAATTATGTTGATAATAATATATCAGTAAAAGAATTGCAAAAGAAAATTGCAACTGATGTAATGCCGAAATTTTTAAGTTATTGTGGTTATGAAAATCCTAAAGAAAATTTAGAGTGGATAGTTGCTCTTCATAGTGATAGAGAAAACAACTATCATTTTCATATATCTTGGGTAGAGAAAAGGAAATGTTATAGAAATAGGTATAATCAGTTAGAAAATAGAGTAAAACTTTTGCTTTCCGATAATGAAAATAATTTTTTAAAAAGACAATCTATTTTAACTATCGAAAGAAAAAAATTATATACACCTGCTTTAATAACATTAGAAAAAGATTTTGAAGAATTAAAAACTTATTTTAATCCTAAAGATAAAAATTTCACTTTAAAAGATATTCATAATTTAAAAATAGAAGAAAATATAGTTAAACTTGGTTTTTTATTAAATCAGATAAGAACAGCGGATAAGAAATATATTAAGTATAATTCTTTACCAAATAATGAAATAGGAAAGAAAATAAAAGAATTAACACAGTTAATAAAAAAAGATATATTTAAGGATCAAAGGATTCAAAATTCTAAACAAGATATTTTTGATTCAATTAACAAAATTAATAATATTTTATTAGACATTGATAAAAGAAATAATATAAGTAATATTGGATTTGAATCAGCACTAGAAAACATCATGATACAAAGTAAATTAGAAAAAAGTGATAATTATGTTTTAAATGCTATTGTGAATCATGCTTTATATAATTTTGAATATCAAAAAAGAAAAATAAACAAAAGTAATTTTACAGTTGAAGATTTAATAAATCAAGTTGCTTATGATAACTATTTGAAAGATTA
>JAUNSP010000111.1 GCA_030539155.1 Clostridia bacterium | reverse complement strand
AAAGAATTACTTAAAAATGGCAGAGGTGCGGAAATTTTTTCGGGCTCTAATTTTGTTGCGCAAAATCACACAACTTGCGGACAAAGTGTGGATACAAGTTCTCACCACTCACCACCCACCTCTCATTGCTCAAGAGGAATTACCTTAATTGCCTTAATTATCACCATTGTGATTATGCTAATTTTAGCAGGGATTACAATTAACTTAACATTAGGAGAGAATGGAATTTTTCAAAAAGCAAAATTAGCAAAACAGCAATATGAGTTAGCGACTATAAAGGAAAAGATGGAATTAGAATTATCAGCATTAGAATTAGAATATAATACAAGTGGAGGAACAGATATATCTATAGGGGCAAGAGAAAATGCAATAGAAGAGTCTACAAAAGGGACTCTTGTATATAGTTCTGATTTAACAAAAATTTTAGGTGTGGAAACTAAGTCGGGAGTAATATTAATAGATGCGGAAAGTGAAAGTGAATTGCAGGGAGGAATAAGAATAGGGGATACCGTAAACTATATTCCAGATGAGAATTTAGATGGTGTAGATACCGATTATGGGGTTAGTGAATATCAATTATATACAACAGATGAGGCTGGTAATCGCATAACGAAACAATATGGAGCATATACAGGAGATGATACACAAAAACAAATTATAACACAGGAAGAATTAACATGGAAAATTTTAGATATAAGTGAAGGGAAAGTAACATTAACAAGTGAGTATCCAACAACGCAAAGATTGTCAATGGGAAAATTAGTTGGAATTTGTAATGGTGTATACATTTTTAATAATATATGCAATGAGTTATATAGTAAAGAAAATTATGGTGTAGCAAGGAGTATAAAGTATGAAGATTTACAAAAAGCAACATTTTTAACGGACAAAGATTGCTATATAGGTAAATTAACATCTACTCGTCCAGGAGGATGGACAGAATATGGTCCTGCTATATGGGAATACTGTAAAGGAATAGCTATAGATGGAGTAAATGGAACTGAATATGAAAAAAGTGAACAGACTGAATTAATATCTTATGAAAATTCTAGAATTAATTATGAAACTATTGAAATGAATATTTATAAGTTTATAAATAGAGGTGTTGAAAAGAGGGATGTAAATAGTTCAAATCCTCAAATAGAAAATTTGTTAACTAAGGATATAGGAGAAAATCAATATTGGATTGCGACAAGACTACATACAAGAGATGTAATAGGAAGTAAAAATAATGATGAAATATATGCTTCTTCATCAGCTATGAGGTATTGGGGTGGTATATATGAAACAGGACGTGGAATATCTCCTTATTGTAATTGGGACTCTTTAGGTTGGGGGAATGATTATGATAATTTTAAACTAAAACCAATAGTAGAATTAAATGAAAATGTAGAATTTAGTTATAACAATGAAACACTAAAATGGGATTTAAGTATATAAGAAAGTATATATCAAAAAGTGATAAAAATTGTGGAAAAAACTAGTGAGGGCACTAGTTTTTTCCATTAATTTGAGAATAGGGGGACTGTAAAAAAGTTTTAATTAGTAACACATTTTTTTAAAAACTTTTGTAATTTTTGTTGACTATTTGAAAAATAAATTTTATAATTAATTTA